>JAKBQK010000154.1 GCA_021835265.1 Thermoplasmata archaeon | reverse complement strand
CTGGCGCCACTGCTTTTCTTCCTTTTAGTTATAGGCACAATGGGATTCTTACTATACTCGTTCTACAAGATCGCTCCAGCTTTTCCCACAGATGAATCTGTTTTCGACATGTACGCTGCTCATCTCTTTCTTTCCGGCATGAATCCTTATAACGCCGGTCTGATGTCCTCAGCTTTCAGCTTCTACCACTTCAGTTTCCAGGCCTTCGATCCCATCACCCCCCTCACGACAGGCGGGTATGTAAACAGCCTGACATATCCAGCGCTATCCTTCCTGATATTCATACCTGCAGTGATATTTAAATTAAAAGCAGCTGCGATAATGTTGCCTGCGCTGATCGCACCAATGGTCATTGTCTGGTACAGGGCATGGTCCAGAAAGCAGTGGCTCCTGTCTTCCTATGCGCTACTGCCCTTTCTAAGCCTCCTGCTTTACCAGTACCAGGGCGCATCCGCGGATACCGATGCACTTTGGGCATCACTTTTGATGCTCTCTTATTTTGTGCTTCCTAGGGCGAAGAGCTCAGGGACACTGTTTGGGCTCGCCTTGTCGGTGAAGCAATTTCCCATATTAACTGCCCCCTTTCTCCTCTACTTCATATACAGGGAATATGGGGCTAGAAAAACTTTGATCTGGAGCGCATTTGCTTTTGCCTCATTCCTGCTAGTGAACGGATATTTCATCCTTCTGAACCCCATGGCATGGGTCCATTCGATGCTGGCAAATGAGTTTGCACCCCTCATTGGCATTGGATTCGGCATTCCTCAGATCTCATTCGCAGGCATATTTCAGGTCCATCCTGTGGTGTTCACACTGATCATGGTTGACCTTCTGGTGACTTTCCTGTTTATCTACGCGGTAAAGTACAACGAACTGAAATATGCGCTTTTTGCTTTTCCCATAATCATATTTCTCTTCAATTACAGGCTTTTCTCACAATACCTCTTCTACTGGATGCTTATCTCCCTGCTTCCGATGCTTGACCTTATGCCTCCTGGGAATAAGAAAGAAACCACAGGGCATTTTCAACGGACCCAACAGATTTGGTTATTTAAAGGAGGCAAGAAAGTCACGAAGGTAGTCATCGCATTCGTCATTTTTTTAGTTTTAATGAGCATTTGGACTGGCTACCATGAGGGGGTCCAGAACAACCATGGAAGTTTCGTGATAAGTTCTCTAAAATTTAATGATTTCAATTCTACAGGATATATCGATGGTATGAACCTTACGATAGCATTTTATGGAAACAATGAGCAAACTCAAGTATTCTTTAGAGTAATTCCAAATGGACCCATTATAAATGGTAACATGCTTCAATGGTTCCAAGAGGGAAACCAGACCCTCAAAGAAGGTATAAAATACAAACTCAATATAATTCCACAGTATCCTGAGTATTCATTGGACCCAACTAAGGGTTTTATGATCGTGGCTTATTTTGGTAATTTCCAGGGAAGTTATTTCATTCCCCCAAGTTACCATTTACAGCAAAGAGCAACCCAGAATTTAGTACTTTAACTGAGGCATTTTTTCCCTTTTACCGGTTAATCATCTGTCATGATACAATATCTCAGTAAGTGAAAAGGAATGTCATGAACCTATCCAAGAACTCCTCCAACAGTCTCCACCTAACATGCTTTCTCCATGTTTTTTTATAGTGGTGGGCTGTGAAATTGTTTTTCTCATTAAGCCAATGCCTTAAGGCAAATCTTATTTATCGAGATCTTGTATTTCACAGAATGGCAAGGAATGGCAGGAAAGAAGGATCTATAGTTTCTGACGCTTTCCTGCAATATTTAAGTTCGGGAGTCCAACTTACCTCAGGACTTATATTCTATCTATTTATTGTTAGATTGCTGGATACTTCAACAGTAGGCGCTGTTGCCCTATTTATATCAATAACAGGGATGTTTTCAATTGTGTTTTCATTCGGACTCGGGATCGCAGCACAGCATTTCGCATCCTTCAGCCTTGGGATGAATGACTTCTTTGGCCTAAAGGTACTCATGAGAACACTAATAAGCTATGGACTCATTGGCTCTATCATAGGGATGGTCGTTCTCCTTGGCATGAGCCCCTATATCTCATTGTTTCTTCTCCACTCACTTAAATATGTAATATATATCAGAGAACTAAGCATTGTACTTTTTGGATACGTAATTTTTAACATTCTAAATGGGACAATGCTTGGAATGCAGCACTTCAAGATATCAGCTGTTATCAACGTAGTTACCTGGATTCTATACTACATAGCTTGTGCGGTTGCCGTATTTTATATTAGGTCTCTCAACACTCTATTGATGGGATGGATCTTTGGCATATTTGTAGGTGTGTTACTGAATTTAATTCTTATAATCAGTTTCCTAACCAAAAAATTACCTATGGAGAAAGACCCATCCAAATCGCCAATTACGGCGCCCAAGATATTGCTTTACTCGCTTCCAATAATGTTTTCAAACATGATTGGCTCTGGAGCTGCATACGCAGACAGGTTCATTCTTGCAGCCCTTTCTAATCTCTCGGCCTTAGGGATTTACAATTTTGCGTTGCTGATATCCTCCTCGATTGGATTTATTGGAATGCCTTTTAACAATATTCTAATGCCAAAGCTGTCAGAATTCTATGGTAGAAACGACTTAGTGGCTATTTCTAAAGCCGTGAATGCTTCAAGTATACTTCTTTCAGCTATATATGTGCCGGCTGCAATTGGAATAGCATCTCTAGCCCCATATCTCCTTCTGTTGCTTGGTGGGAGTGTATATACCTCTGGGGCGTTGCCATTGATTATAATCATGGTGTCCACTGCCATGTGTATCACACAAAATGTCTTTATTCAGGTAATTGCATCAATCCGGAAAACAAGGTTGTTTTTGTATTCGAGTATAATTTCGCTTGTTTCCAACCTGACCATTTCTATATTATTAATCCCGGTTTTTGGACTGCCTGGAGCCGCTATTGGATTCTCCTCTGTCTATATTACGTCCTTTTTCATATTATTGTATTTTGTGAAGAAATATCGGGTGGGCACCTTAGACACAAAGGGCTTGGTAAAAGTCTGGATTTCAGCCGCAATTATGTTCTTAGTGGTTAGGCTAATAGAAGAAATGATTCCGTTCAGACCCTTATTTTTAATAATCTACACATTGGTGGGTATTTTTGTATATGTTGGCTCGGTCAAACTTTTGAAACCATTTGCCTCAGAGAATTATGAGTACCTCGTTTCACTTCTACCAAAGAGATTCTCATTCATAGGCAAATTCTTTCATTAAGATTTCCAAGATAATTTCATTTGGTACCTGTAATTTCTGTAATATCGTCATCCGAGAGCCCTTTTTTTTCAAGTTTGTAATTGAAATAAGCTTTATTTGCAATATCTCTAAAAGACCTTAATTTGCTCCGTCCCAGTTTTCCTAAACTAGTGCCTATCAGCCCCTCTATTCTATAGTTGATAAAGGCTTTTTTAACTTCCATTACCTCTAGCCTTATGCCCAATTCGATGTCTTCATAACCATTTATGAATACCTCATCAAATAGGCTCCCTCCCAAAGATTTTACGAGGCGGTGTGAAAAGATACCAAAACTTGAAGTGATTCTCAGATTTCCTATATAATTGTAAATAATCTTTCTTAATGAGGTTTTTCGGGAATCGCACACAATATTTGAACCGAATTTAAAATCGATCTCTAAAATCTTTATTTGATACCCCCTTAGTAAAAAATTGAACTTTTTACCATATACTGAAAGGAACCTGGCAAATTTGTTGTATCTGTTGATGCTGATTTCATATGAATGGTAGTTGCCGGGCGGAATAGTGTAAACAATGTCTGCATCTCTTTTTACATTGTTCAGCTCAGACCTTAAAACCTCTGGAGGGTCTATATATACCATATCGTCGTTTGAATAAATTATCCAATTAGGTTCATATTTTAGCGCTTGCTTCAAGCCCACGTTCACATTATGTGCAAAATTAAAATAATAGTCATTGTGCGAACCGCTTTCAACAAATATAATTTGATAGCCTTTGAAGATCACGTCCCTGCAGACACTAGCATTTTTTCCATTAAAATTCCTCGTTGGTATTACAACAACAATCGATTTATCTCCTTCGACTTCAATGATTTTATCAATACCATGTGGTCTTTGAGCCATCCATTCCACTAAATAATCCCTGTAGCCAACTTCATCGTAGAATTTCTCTACCACCTCTGCACTGTTTGAGGTGTAAAGGGTATTGAAATTATCTACAAGTGAAAAAAATAAATCCTGTTTTCCGGAATCGGTTCTGCAGTGTAAATCAGAGATTTGGATATCTTTTTTCCCTTGCAATTTTAAGAAGGTAAGAAATATATCCTATTAACAATTACGTTTTAAAACCAACCAAAACTGAATTTCAACACTTTGGAGAGATAAAAAAATGGGGAGAAGGATTGTCATATTAAATTGGATGGATCCAATTAACCCGTCATCTGGAGGGGCAGAAAGGTATTGCTACGAAATGGGCAAAAGATTGGCTAAAAACAACTACGAAGTTTTTTGGATTTCACGCAAATTCAGGAATGGAACAACATTTGAGAAGCTGGACAATATACAAATTATAAGGGTGGGAAATAGGTTTACTGTGTACCTGTTAGCCTTAATCAAAACACATTTCCTCAATCCGGATTGGATTTTTGATTCTATAAATGCTATTCCTTTTTTTACTCCATTCTTAAGAAATTCGAATAAGTTTGCAATGGTCCATCACATAATTCCAAAAGAAGTCATCAAAAGTAAAATAGGTCCTTTATCTCTTATAGCTGAGTTTGTTCAATTCAAATTAGTGCCCGTCCTCTATAGAAATACTGTGACATTTGCGAATAGTGATTCCACTGAACATGAATTAAAGCATTTAGGATTTAAAAGAATACAAAGCACTAGACTAGGTGTGGAAATCCCGGAAAAGGCTGAACCAGAGATAAAAGAGAATATTATTCTGGCACCTGGCGCCTTAAGGCCATGGAAACGACCAGACCACATAATAAGGGCCTTTTCGAAATTGAATATTGAATCAAAACTGATACTATTTGGTCGACCAGAAAGTGAAAGATTGGTAAGCGATCTTGAAAATTTAGTTAAATCCCTCAGTGTGTCTGATAAAGTTCAAATTAAAACAAACATCACTGAAAATGAGAAAATGGCATTATATCGGTCCTCAAAACTTGCCGTGATCGCTTCAGAAAAGGAAGGTTGGGGATTTTCCGCAATTGAACCACAAGCCTATGGATGTCCAGTAATTGCTTATGATGTACCTGGGATCAGGGATTCGGTCCTCAACAATAAGACAGGAATTCTCGTGAAGAATGGTGATATAGATGATTTAAGTAAAACCATCGCTGAAGTCATGGAGAAAGAGATTTTTTATAATGCATTATCAAAAAATGCCTTGTCCTGGGCTAAATCCCTTTCATGGGAAAACTCCTATAATGATTTCTTAAATACTATGCAGTCTTTAAGCAGAAGTGGAGATAGTTTAATGTTATGAAATTATATTTTACGACAATGGGAACTTTCTTTAAAGGAAGTTTTATTTTAGTGTTCCATACTTTTAATATAGTCACATCATGTAATTTTGTATCCTGAGGACAAAATCATGGAATTATTAAAACAACTTGAGAGGTGCCTTGGAATGATTAAGTCTAAAGAAGTAGACCTTGTTTTAGGGGTAATGGTTCCTTTCATAGTGGCATTGATAATCTTGCACAATTTATGGTTACCTCTAGGTTACTTCTTTTACAGGGATATAACTCCATTCATAGTACCTACCATATATCAACCAATAAATCTTGCCTTTTTTGCATGGGACAATGGACCTAACCCGCCTAATACCACCATAGTAAATTGGTTACCTATGAGTCTGATTAGTACTCTATTCAATTCGCCATGGGTGTTTAATTACTATTCTATTTTCGTCGCGTTTCTCCCTGGGCCAGTTATGTATTTTTCAGCTAAAAGTATTATCGGCAAATTCGATTCTAAAGCCTCAATAAACGGGATTAGGATGTTATCTTTTACAGCGTCATTGATTTATCTACTAGCATATACCAATCAGGGGATGTTGGGGGAACCCGGGATTTCTAGTGCAATTTCTTATTCTCTGATTCCTGCATATATATCATTATTTATATCCTCGATGGAAAACAAATCCTATCTAAAATATATGCTGCTTCTTGGTGTCCTGACGAGTTTTGGAGATGCGAATCCAATTTGGCTTATATCTGCTGTAATACCAATGTTTATCTATTTCCTAACAAGATTTTCAAGAGAATTTAAATTAAATCTTAATTATTTAAGAAGGGGTGCGCTGAGCTTCATAATCATTCTGCTTTCCAACTCTTATGTTCTAATTCCAAACATAATAGGGTTTATATCTAACTCAGGAGGCATATATTCTGAGTATTCAGCTGGGACTTTCCATGGCCTACAGATTACTCCCCTGTTAATTCATTCAATTAGCCACGTAAATTTATTTGAATCAATAATCATTAGTCATGGATATGAGATTATATTCAATTCCATACCGGCAGATTGGACAGTTTTCACCTTTATAATTCCCGTGTTCGCCATAGTAGAAGTATTTATCAAGAGGGGAGTAATC
>JAKBQK010000124.1 GCA_021835265.1 Thermoplasmata archaeon | reverse complement strand
TATTTTTAATATACTCTAGGATAATGTAGGATAGCAGGCGAAGGTTGTCGAGCTAGGTTAAAGGCGATGGATTCAGGGTCCATTCCCGCAGGGGTCCGCCGGTTCAAATCCGGCCCTTCGCAATATACCAATTAAATGTGATGAAAGTAGTTATGCTAAAATGGAATTGAAAACAGCACAGAATATCACTCCATGTACGGTGATTCGTTGAACAGTCGCCTACATTATACCTTTTCTGATTACTATTGACTCTGGGATATCAAGTTCGTTCTGCCCCCTGATTGTCCTAAACACTACTCTGAAATCTCTGATTTTCTTCAGATCATGTGACACAGCATCTGAATAAATAATTCATACTGAACTATACCTGTTTACTGTGTATTATATGCCTCTATCGACATACCATCTGATAAGATCCCATGAGGTATTCGTAACGATGTTTATAAACAATAATCCAGCAGTGTGGAATGATCATTGGCTTGAGTTCTCAATGAGATTAGAAGTTGTGAAGAATTTATTTTACTGATTCGCCATACATGGCATATTTTTAAAGTGGTATGTGTCCTAATTGTCTGTTTTGAATTCAGTAATTGAAGACTGTTGGCCCCTTTGCCTAAGGATTATTAAGATATCAATTCAGCAAATCAGCAGATTAATTCTGTAATTTTACCAGAAAATAGAAACCCACTTCCCCAGCTCTAGGGAGGAATCTCCCAATTAAAAGGTTGCAAGCGGAATCTCCATGTGTTTTAATTTTCCAGTGCCCGAAAGCACACTGTCTTTCTTGCCGGGATATTCGCATTGCAATAACAGGCTCACACCAATTAATGTGCTATCCGACCTTTTTTATTTCTTTCTTGCAAAGTACTGAACAATATACTGACAAACACCCTGTATACTCCTTGACTCTCATTTCCAACATTTCAAGAATAACTCTCTGGAACACATGGATTAGAAAATAAGATTTACCTGTATGCATTGGTACATATATATTTTCTCATTGTGTACTTCAATGTATACTTCATAAAATTATTTGACTGATAATCCCTATTTTACTGAGTTTACTGCTGCTACTGTATTATTTATACGAATTTCGTCCCTGATGCTATTTATATTATGAAGCTACCATATGTATTAATATTATCTTCAAATAAATAATCATAGCTTAACTTGTGGAAAAAAACGGCTTTTGTTTCATAAATTTTTCATTCAGCTAAGAGGTGTGTGTATGGTAGATATAAAAAAAGATATATTTGACGGAAAAAATGGAATTGTACTGAAAGACGGCATTTTGAATGTATCCAGAGATATGTGGAAAATAGAATTGAATATGAGCATAGAGGATCAAGGTGGTGGCCTCAATAGCTTTGACTATGTGGTCAGGCAGAAAAACTCCAAAGAGTTTTTTGTGATTTCTGAACTGAAGGCAAATGCAAGAGACAGACTTGAAGAGATCTCACTACTATCCATACAGTCAAGAAATGTTGGTGCGTCCAAAGGATGTGTACTCTCAAGAAGTAACTTTTCACCAGCTGAGAAGATGCTTACTGATTCGCTGTCGGTGGAAAGGGTGAAGTCCTTGATATATGGTGACCGGGAAATGGTTATGATCCCTGATACGGGTAAACTGGCCGGGTATGGAAACATCAGAATAAAGATGCAGGGCAACTTCCAGAGCAAGAGGAGAGATAAAAGCAAGATCATATATGACATACTTTCACTCACAGGTCAGGAGAATGGAGCAGGAATAACCAAGATAATCTACAAGTGCAACCTCAATTACAAATCAGCCATGACAATACTCGACGATATGAAGAACAAGAACCTTGTTGAGCTTGTTAAGGAGAAGTCCACGAAAAGCACTTATGTGATCACAAAGGAAGGTCTTAAAGCTCTGGACGACTTGAACCGCATCAATTATTATCTCAGAACAAACTGACTCAATATTTGACCTCAACATTTTCGATGCTATAATTGAAGTCCGTAACACTGCGAATTTGAAATTTACCGGACACAGCGATTCAAATCCAGGCTCCCCTGAAAACCTTTAATTTTAAAGATGGCGTAAGACCGTAAAAAATCGAAAAGATGTTAATACTATTATGAAATATTTTCTAACCTTTATAATGCCTTATTTTCTTTATTCCTGCAAACAAATGGCAGACAATATTTAATAAGAACTAGACTACAAAAGATTATAATATAATCATGGACATAATGTTCTATCTCTGAACACTGTATTGAATTGAACGCGTGCAATATTTCATTTGTGGGTTTGGTGATTTGGCTTGATTGATATGGACTTGGACGATGAAAACAAGAGTCGCGAACTGGAAATTTCAAATTCGTGCTTATACGTGAGTTCCAATTATTGGAGTCTTGAAATTGGGGTAGTCTTAGAAGACAAAGATGGAGGGATAAATTCCTTTGATTATGTCATTCGTGACAGGTATTCTGAAAGGTTTTTTGTTGTTATGCAGTTGAAGACCATGGACAAGGAGAGACTCGAAGAGATTTCGCTTCTTTCTATTCAGTCAAAAAATGTGGGTGCGTCCAAGTGCTATGTTCTTTCCAAGAAAGAATTCTCAAAAAAGGAAAAGAGTCTAACTGATATTCTTCTTATCGACAGAATTAAAACTTTGATGTATGATGGTAAGGAGATGATAATCCTTGAAGATACCAGCATTAAATCTGCCTATGAAAACCTGAAGTCTAAAAAGAAAGAGAATACAAAGAATCGCAGACGCGACAAGGGCAAAATCTTGATCGATATTCTTTCCCTCACCAGGCATGAAGAGGGTGCAGGCATAACGAAGATAATCTATAGATGCAACCTCAACTATAAAGCTGCCCTTTCATTCATAGAGGAGATGAAAACCAAGAATCTCATAGAGATATTTGAAAACGAATTCAAACAGAAACGCTATAAGATTACAAGGGAGGGTTTGAAGACCCTCGAAGAATTGGTTAGAATAAACAAATATCTTGATGTGAATTGACCATTTCCAGTTGAAATATCTCTAAATGTGCAGGTGGAAATGAGGGGCAAAGGTCTCGCAGTTTTCCAGGAATATTTTTAGCTTCTCTGGTGAAATTCAAAGAAAAAAGCAGTAATTCGCAGTAGATTCTCAGCCCGTATGAAAGACACATATTAATACCTATAAGAATTGTTGATATAGATTTAAAATATATATAGAAAAGAATAATGCGAATATTTTTATCCCATCATTTTTATGCTGATGAAACTAAGGACCATAATTCTCTGGTGAAAATAGATGAATGTTAAGACAAAGAGAGATATCATAATACTACTGATAATTTTAATCCTTGTGGGTGGTGTTCTTGCCTATACACAGGAGTTTCCCCCAGTTTATGTTGTAGCATCGGAAAGCATGGAACATTCCCCAAACTGGACATGGGGAACAATAAATGCAGGAGATGTTGTTCTGGTCAAGAGATCTCCTGACCCTGTCAAAAATGTTATAACATATGTGAAAGGAAGGGAGACAGGTTATTCCACCTATGGTGAATTTGGGAATGTGATCCTTTACCATGGTCCGGGAAAGATCATTATCCATCGTGCAATTTTTTATCTCACCTGGAATAATTCACATCCAGTAGTGCAGGGATATACAAACCAGAGCTGGATTACTGTAACGCAGTCATATGTCCTAATCAAGGACGTTGGATTCTCGCACAGAAACCTACTTGTTATGATCAGCGGATTCCATAACAAAAGCGGATTTATCACGGTGGGAGACTTTAACCTGGCATTCCGTGGTGTTTACAATCAATCCCTGAATGCATACCAGGCCGCCGATCAGTATTTCCTGGGAATACCACCAGTTACTTCCTCAGAGGTTGTGGGAATTGCACAGGGCCAGATTCCATGGTTTGGGCTCATAAAGCTGAATATAATGAAGCTTTATGGAGATTGGCCTTACTCAAATGAAGTCCCAAACCATGCTTATGAGTACCTGTTTGCTTCAATTGCTGTCATAGTGGCATTGGCCCTGTTTCCATATGGAAAGGTTTACAGGAAAGTTGGGGGCCGGAAATCTGAAAGGAAGGGCAGATGATTTTAGAAACATTAATATACAAGACTGGGAGTAATATGGTGTTTCTATATGTTTAATTTTAATGCCCTTCTTCAGTTCATTCCCCAGATGATAATAGCCACGGTTGTGGCCGTATATTTCATTTATGAGATGGACAAGAAGAATCTCCCAAAACCGGAGTTTATTCTTTCAAAAAACCTTCAACCCACTGTGGAAGAGAAAGAGAAGATAGTAATATCTGAACAGAAAAATAACCTTGGTGTACTGAAAACCCCATTTGACCCGAGATACATAGAAAAAGAAGAAAACACCCTCTTTATGGGAATTCAGACGGCATCCATTGCTCTGTGGACTGGACTTTTCCTGGCATTCACACCCCTTGCGCTTGTGAAGATATTCATCCCGGTGAAGTCCAATTTCCTTGATTCTATTATACTGGTTTTGGTAGCTGCCCTCTTTGCAATAACATTTGCCTCTCTTTACAGCATCTATATGAAAAAAGATATGAAGAGAATCATCATAGGAGAAGCCGCTTCCATAATAGCCTTCTTCGTTGTAACATATTTTCCCTCTTTCAGATGGTTTTCGTCTCTTTCCCTTCTCATTAAAATAGTTGTGATCTACTTTTACGCTGTTGGAATGCTTTTCCTTATTTACGGTTTACTTAACGTGAAAAGCCTTGAAAGGAAGCTCTCAATATTCCTTTATGGATCAATTTGCACATATGGTATGTTTGCAGTTCTGCTTTTTTCTGAACTCCTTATCAAATTCAAAGTTTAACCTGGAGGCCAAGATACATTCTTTCGCAGCGTCAGGTAGGGGTGTTGACTGGGATTATTGTCTGTTCCTGCACCGTAGGCTACGAGAAGTTTACCTTTCCTGTATGAGTACATCGGTTTATTTTAGATCTGCTGAACAGAGATCAGATAACGTCATGAAATCATCAATTATCCAGATTAAGGATTCCATGAGGGTGATTCAAGTTCACAACCCCAGAATTCCTGAAAATTAAAATCTTTTTCATTTCATCCAGTGGGTACCTAATTTCTCCAATTTCATTCATACACCATGTATAAATTGACAATTGCCGTATATATAGACGATGATTGCCGAATACAGAGTGAGCATTCAAAATATTATTTAACACTTATGAACTATACATTTATGTCCTTATGATTGGATTAATTGAAGCACTATATCTGATTCCAACGTTCGTCCTCTTTATGTCTTTTGTAGCATATTTTGTGATCAAAAGAGGACTTAACAGCTACTTTAACCATATGAAAGACAAAGTAGACAGACTGGGTGAAATACTTAGAATTTCCTTCACTGAAGAGTTGCTCAGATTTTTTTCCAACAGTAATGCCAGTGACACAGCACAGATTCTGAGTGAAAACATTGCAAATAGGAAATTTGACAATGTCTCAACAATAACGGCAACTTCACTGAATGCAATGAGAGATGTGAATCAGCTTTATCGTAAGATGAAGGATTCCTTTGAACCAGACCTGAACTATTCAAGGATAAAGCAATCGTTTCAACTGCTCACAAGAATTGTAATTGTTTATGGACTTTCAATTGCATTTCTCATGTATCTGCTGGTTGGTTTCATATCAGCCAGTTCCTCACAAATTTACACCAGAGAGTTTGCCTTTATAATACTTGGTGGGACGGTTATATTTTCCCTGTTTCTAGTCATCATAATTCTGGACATATTGAAATACGCAAATAAGATTGATAACACAATTTCCAGAGAAAATGATGAATTTATGAAACTGTAATTTTTTTTAATTTTTACGGATCACTGGGTTTTTAAGATGAATTAAATACCATCTTAAATCCAGATTATACCTATTTTACCCTTGAAAAATTTTGATTGGCCATTATTACGGAGATTACTCAACTTTCTTATACATGTTTGAATTGGAGATTCATGGTTAACGAACTGAAATTCCCAACCTTTGAATGTATGATTTCAGACACAGTGGAGCAATATGATTCTGACGTTGAAATGTATTTCATCAAAAACCAGGATCTCTCGACCAGGCTTGCTGAATTGAGATATTCTGATCCAGAATTCAAGCAGAATTATGAGAAAATGCTGAAGTATCTGAAAGAACTCTCCCATTCCATTGTATACAAATCGGAACCCCCAAATCACCAGTTCCTTATAGACCTGTGCATGGGGCCAGAGGATGAGGGAGATACATTGAAATTACTTTTGGATTCAAAAGAACCTGTTGTACCTCAGTTAATCAGGGCATCCCTCTTGGTAAGGGAGATGATGTTCTGGTTCGTAAGGATGTCAAAAGTTCCGTCTTTTTCAAAGGGGTTTACTGTGGAGAGGTTTCAAGGATTTTCATTTCTCAGGTTGGCACTTGTTTATCGGGCCCTTAAGATAAATGGAAACTGAAAAAGAAACCAGTTTTTTTACTTTTTATTTTTTCAATTCTGGTAATATTACTGATTTCAGAACAGTCTTTTCTGGTTTTCAGGCAATGAAGATTTCATGAGTGTTATCCAATCGATCTCTTCCATACCCATGGCTTTCCTGAAAATATTCACTGTTGAGGGACT
>JAKBQK010000118.1 GCA_021835265.1 Thermoplasmata archaeon | reverse complement strand
CAAGCATGAAAACATCATACACAGTGGAACCTCGTCTATACCGACAAACGACTTGAATTCCTTATGCATCATGGGACCATCAACAAAGGCTCCTGAAAGCGGAGCTGGCCGATCGCACACGATAACCTGCTTCCCGGACCTTGAAGCCGCCGATAAAAGGTGTTTTAGAGATGAAAGAAAGGTGTATGGTCTTACCCCTGCATCCTGGACATCAAATAAGATAGTCTCCACATCCTCAAGCTCTTTTACATCTATTGATCTAGATTTTTCTGAGTAGATCGACTTAACAGGTATGCCTAAGTATGTTTCATCAGGTACATCATCTCCATTTCTCAATGCCGCATAGATTCCATGTTCTGGAGCGAATATCTTCTTAACCTTGATACCTTTCTCAAGTAGAATGTCAATGTTCTGCCTAAGATCCTGGGTTACTCCAGAACTGTTTGTCAGTACCGCAACTCGGTCAATGGGTGGTTGCAGAAGCAGATTATCCAGTCCAAGTTTGAACTGCATGAGTTTGCATCATACGATGCCTTAAGTAATTTTTGAAATATAATATGACGGCAAGCTAACTTAACATAGGATGCTCTTACGACGTTTACAAACATTTATGTACTAAATCTCCCCTACTCTCGTCAATGAAACAAACACGTAAACAAATTTTGGCAGGTATTGTGGTCGCAACTATGATAGGTGTGTCATTTTCCGCTATTTTATCGGTTTCAAATGCCGCTACATCAAGTAGCAGTGGTGGAACTTTTGTATTTGGATCTCCGGTTGATACAACGGTAGCTGATCTGAATCCGCTGACGGTAACTAACAGCTTGGCTTCTATTCTGGTTAAGGACATGTATGCGAATCAGCTGGCTTACCAGTGGCCGAGTGGCGCTTTTTCATCTTGGCTTGCAAGAAGCTGGACTGTAACTGACAACGCTAATGGAACTGAATTAATATCTTTCCACCTTAATCCTAATGCCCAATGGGAGAATGGAAGTAAAAAAGCCGGAGAGATAACCTCGGCCGATGTTCTGTTCACATTCCAGGTCCTTAAGGATAATCTCACATTGGATGCATATCAGGTGACACCACACATATTGTCAATGTACTCTCAGGGCAACACCACAGTTAATTTCCTTATGAGCTCGCAAAACATATTGTGGTTCCAGTACATAGCAACCCAAACTATTATTCCCTCAGCCTGGAAAGCCTATGATAATGGAAAGCCAGGGAATATAGGTGGCTATACAAATATGGGTCCATTTGGACAGGAAATAACTGCAGGGCCATTCGTTTTATCATCGATTAATGCCGAGGGGGCAAAAATGTTGGCAAACCCTAATTTCTGGATGGGAAAACCAAAAATTTCCACTTACTACGTTGAAAAGTATACCTCAACCGCTACTGCCGACCTTGCTCTCGAGAAAGGAGACATATCTGCTGTAAACCCTGCTCTGAGTGACTACAATGCACTTATTAGCCAGGCTAATATTTCCAATGAAAAACAGGCTGCGCCCTACGTATTTTACCTATGGATGAACGATAACGTTGCCCCTTACAACAACACTAATTTCAGA
Organism: Thermoplasmata archaeon; assembly: GCA_021835265.1. The sequence goes on along the minus strand of JAKBQK010000118.1, from coordinate 5,098 downwards.
ATTGGCATTTCGTATGCTTTAAACAAAACTAGAATAATGGCGAAGGATGAGGATGGAATAGGTGCTGCCGGAGCGAATAACATGTCTGATGGTGGGTTGCCAGGCGTAATGAAATCCGACTGGGCCGCCAATCTTACATATTATGGTTACAATACTACGTTAGCAAATAAGATGTTCCTAAAAGCAGGTTATCATATAGGTTCACAGGGATACTACGTAAATAATACAACGGGACTTCAGGCTCAGTTTCTGGTCCAAGAACCCTCGGCTGTGGCTGACTGGGTTGCATCTGGTACAACAATTGCAAATGAGCTACAGGCAGTCCATATAGATGCACAGGTCGATGTTATACCAATAGGTACATGGGTAAGTCAAGACCTTAACCTTTCTAATTTCAAACAGACAACCTACTTTGGCTACGTACCATCGGTCACTAACCCGTATATTCAGCTTGAGCAAGCTTATTACGGTTACCACAACAATACAGGAGCATTCATAAGCGGACCTTGGAACTTCGAGAATTATAGCAACCCAACAGTTAATTATTACCTGAACCGTAGTGCAAACACAACAACTCAGTCACAGCTTCTTCAGAACCTTTCCCATGTGGAGAAAATACTTGACCAGCAGCTGCCCATGATTCCAATGTCTAACGCTTATAACTACGTAGCATATAACAATGCACTAGTAAAAGACTTCTACGACAATTTGTCAATAGACGACCCTATGAATCTAATGAACATGACTGTAGTGAAGTCCCCGGTACTAAACTTTACTGCCGGTAGTACAGCAGGCAACAATCTTTATTACTATATTGGTGGAGGAGCTGCAGTTGTAGTTGTTATAGCCCTTGTGGCAATGGCAGTAACAAGAAGCAGAAGAAAAGACCAGAAATAGAATAAAATACTTTAAAAACTGGGGCATATTTTTCCCATTTTAACCATATTTTTATATCCTACCGTTTAGATTAGGTGTGAATTTATTATGATTACAGCTAAGTACATTGCCAGAAGATCGTTTTATGCCGTAGTTACAGCATTCGTGGCGATTGTAATAAATTTCCTGTTGCCAAGAATAATACCAGGTAACCCTGCTGCAGTCATACTTTTTGCCAACTATCATTATCTACCTGTGGGAAAAGTTAAGTTACTGGAATCACAATTTGGTCTGCAAGGAAGCCTTTTATACCAATTTGAACGGTACATTATAGAATTGTTTCATGGCAATTTGGGTGTATCGTTCTCCAATTATCCTGCCACGGTAATGCAACTCATAGAAAGCCATCTTCCATGGACTCTTTATCTGTTGGGTGTTTCAACTCTCATTTCATCAGTATTAGGTGTCTATCTGGGAAGACTGATTGGTTGGAGGGCTGGTAGCAAGTCCGAGTCAGCAGTATCTTCCGTATTCATTGGTCTTACGTCCCTTCCCTATTTTTGGCTTGCCATAATTTTCCTTTTGCTTTTCGCTTTTGACTTACCAATCTTCCCATTGGGAGGAACCTATTCAATTGGAGCCGTTCCAGGTTTTTCCCTGAGTTATCTTGAAAATATAGTTGATCACAGCCTACTTCCAATAATAACAATAGTTTTGACAACTGCACCTGCATTTGCCCTTACCATGAGGAGTACAATGATCAACCAGAATAAGGAAGACTATATTTTAATGGCCAAGGCTAAGGGTATTCCTCAAAGGATAATTGAAAGACAATATGCTGCAAAAAATGCAATTTTACCTGTAACCACACATATTGTACTAGCATTCGGCTATATTGTTGCTGGAGCCTTCTTCGTGGAGGTTGTTTTTTCTTATCAGGGTATAGGTTATTTACTCTATACTGCAGTAACATCGTATGACTATCCGGTGGTAGACGGCGTATTTTTAATGATTACCATAACTGTAATAATAGCTAATTTCTTAGCCGACTTGCTTTATGCGTATCTCGACCCGAGGATTGAATTGAGGTGAAAAATGATAGGTAATTTTGAGAGAGAAACAGGTGAAATAGTCTTGCCGGGAGATATTGAAACCGAGAAAGAGAGTTTTCTTCATGGATTGTGGGTGAACAAAAAGGCAAGATACGGTATTATCGTTTTTGCCATATTTGTAGGCATAGGAATTATTGGCCATTTTTATACACCATATAATCCCCATTATGATCTTTTCAAATCATATCTTCCACCGAGCCAGGCTCATTTATTCGGGACTGATTATAATGGGCATGATGTGTTGAGTCAGTTTCTTCACGGAACAGGAGTTTCTCTTTATGTAGGAGCTGCCGTAGCCCTAATAGCAGTTTTTATAGGAACACTTGTCGGCCTCATATCCGGATACTATGGAGGAGTAGTTGATAACGCATTTATGAGATTTGTTGATATTCTGCTTATACTGCCAACTTTTCCGTTGCTGGTAATTTTATCGACCTACCTTAAACCAACAATAAGTAGTACTATCCTTATTTTGGGAATATTAAGCTGGCCATTTATGTCTAGGATAATACGATCTCAGGCATTGACAATAAGAGAGAGACCATTCATAAAAGCAGCCATCCTCTCTGGAATGAGGGGGTACAGAATTGTTTTTAGAGAGGTTTTCAAGTTTGTCCTTCCTCTAATAATTATAAATACAATTTATATATTTGTTGGAGCCATTATCGCCCAAGCTGGACTGGCATTTTTTGGTTTGGGAGATCTCAGTTCAATAAATTGGGGAACGATGATTTTCTATGCTGAAAACCAGGATGCAGTCCTCTATGCAGCATGGTGGTGGATACTTCCTCCGGGTATTGCTATTGGCATCCTAGGGATAGCTGCTAACATACTTGGAACCGGGATAACCGAAGTATATGGGGGAAGAGCTGGATCTGTATGAAAGATGTGATATTATCAATAACTGGACTTGAAACCCTATATAGAACTGGAAAAAAAGAGGTAAAAGCGTTAAGGAATCTGGATGTAGAAGTCCGCAGAGGTGAGACACTGGCACTTGTTGGAGAATCTGGTTCTGGAAAGTCTACCTTAGGGTTATCCATTTTAAGACTTATAGAGAATCCAAATGAAATTTCAAAGGGGAAGATGATCTTTAATGACTCCGATGGAGACATCTCTATACTGGATCTTAGTCTGCCAGAAATAAGAAAGTTCAGGTGGAAGAAAATATCCATGATATTTCAATCAGCAATGAACGTACTAAATCCAATAGCCAGAATTGAAGACCAATTTATTGACACATTTCAAGCTCACGAGATTGAAGGTGACTATAGTGAACTTATCAATCATTATCTTGAGATTTCAGGTTTGGGACAGAATGTTCGCAGACTCTATCCTCATCAGCTGAGTGGTGGTATGAAGCAACGTGTCAGCATTGCATTAGCCCTTTCTTGTGAGCCTGAACTTCTCATAGCAGATGAGCCAACCACTGCCCTCGATGTGGTGGTTCAAAAAGAGGTTTTACTTGAACTTAACCGGCTTAAAAATGAACTGAATCTCTCAATTATATTTATTACACATGATTTGAGAGTGGCGTCTTCAATTGCAGACAGAATCGGGATATTTTATGCCGGAAGGATCGTTGAAATTGGCAGGAAGGAAGACGTTATCAAACACCCTTCGCACCCTTATTCTAAACTTCTTCTATCATCTATTATTACGACTAAAACTCCCAAAAATTCTTTGCTAACAACCCTTTCCGGATCTCCACCTGATCTGGGATTTCCTATTCGAGGGTGTAGTTTTTATCCCAGATGCCCGGTACATGAAACGACATGCTTAAGCTTTACTGAAGAAGAGACAAAAGTTTCTGAAGATCATTTTGTGGAATGCATTAAACCAGGTGCTGAAGTGAAAGGGATTCAGTTAGAAGTTAAAGGGGGTGGAAGTTGATGGAAGAACTAATTAGTAGTAATAATGAGAATTCATCCCTTGAACCTGATTACCTACTCGAGTTTAAAGACGTTACTGAGGTATTCAGATCCGGACACGTCCGCAATTATGCACTGGATGGAGTGAATCTCAAGATAAAGCCAGGCGAAACCGTTGCTGTAGTTGGGGAAAGTGGAAGTGGTAAGACCACCCTTGGATTACTTGCTGTAAAACTAATCAATCCAACTAAGGGTGAAATAAATTTTGAAGGTAGAAACGTAGCGAAAATAAGGGGTTCAAGACTTAGGGAATACAGATTAACAACACAGATGATTTTTCAGGACCCTTATTCGTCCTTAAATCCATACAATACAATTCTGGAATCTGTTTCTCTGCCCCTCGTAGCAAACAAGCGAACAATAGAGAACAGGGAAGGCATAAAACTTACAAAGGAAGTGATTAGAGAAAGAGTGTCTGTTATTCTGACCCGAGTTGGACTCTCTCCAGGGGAAAACTTCCTTGACATTTATCCTAAGAAACTGTCTGGTGGTCAAAGACAAAGAGTTGCTATAGCGAGATCACTGATTCTCAATCCAAAATTCATAGTTGCTGATGAACCAACATCAATGCTAGATGTTTCCATAAGCGCGCAGGTCCTTAATCTACTATCTCAATTAAAAAAAGAGTTTAATTTTTCAATGATGTATATTTCTCACGAACTTGCTACTTCACGATTTATATCTGATAAAATGGCTGTTATGAATCTTGGGAGAATAGTTGAGTATGGCCCCTCAGAAGCTATAACCGATCATCCAGTACATCCCTATTCCGATATACTCATAAAATCAGCTCCTGATATAGATGGTTTTATGGATCCAGACAGCGCAAGGAAAATTGATTACAACGTTTATAATGGGGGGATAAAAGGTTGCACCTTTGTACAATCATGTCCATTTGTAACCGACCGGTGTATAGAGGAGAGGCCAGAATTACAAGATTTAGGAAATGGGCACTATGTTGCATGTTTCCATCCGCTAAAATGAGGTCTTACTATATTCATTTATTATGTTTTGTAAGATAACGTCGGCTTTGGGACAATATTATTTTGAGCAGAGTCCCCTGTAATCTTTTATCATCTCTGGATTAGTACGCTTCAGATAGCTGTACTGTCTCAGGTTGTGCATGTTGATCTTCAGAGTCTCCTCCGTCTGTTTTCTCTGAGGCAGTTTCTTCCTTAT
>JAKBQK010000354.1 GCA_021835265.1 Thermoplasmata archaeon | reverse complement strand
TGGAATTTTTTAATATACCCTAAAATAATGTGGGATAACTCTGCGGAGGTTGTCGAGCTAGGTTAAAGGCGATGGATTCAGGGTCCATTCCCGTAGGGGTCCGCCGGTTCGAATCCGGCCCTCCGCATTGTAATTATTAATCGAACATGTTATTAACCCTGAAAGCATGATACATTATGACCTTTCAGCCGAAACACAAGAAATTGTTGGAAAATGAAGAAATAAAGAGGTGGTGGCAGAACAATAGAGCCAGATCCCCGTTGAGTGCTGACGTTCTCTTGAGAAACATAGGTCTTTACTGCGAGATAAACGACACTTCTCCTGAAAGAATGTTGAAAAACGCTGAATCGGGAGAATTGAAGAGACAGTTCAGCGACTTTGCCAGAAGAATGGAAAGGGATGGAAAGGCAGGGTCATACATAGTGAAGTTCAAGCACGCCATAAGAAACTGGCTGAATTTCAATGACATTACGGCGAGCTTCAACGGTATTTACATATCTGGTGAATATGAGAATCCTACACTTAAGGATGAGAGAGTTCCAAGCAAGGATGAGCTATCCCGTATTATTAGAAAAGCAACTTCGAGAGGAAGGGTTGCCATAGCAATAATGGCCTATTCCGGTCTCAGGCCAGAAAGCCTGGGCGATTATGAAGGCACGGATGGTCTCAGGCTGGGAGACATAAACGACCTCGTGATTTCGGATAAGATAGAAATCACCAATGTTCCGGCACAAATAACGGTGCGTTCACGGTTGAGCAAAGCAAGGAACCAGTACTTCACTTTCATCGGTGAGGAGGGCATAACCTACCTGATAGATTATCTTGAGGAGAGGCGGAAGAGCGGAGAGAACCTTACGGCAGAATCACCGGTATTGCAGTTCGATACCCGTGGGATAAGAAAGAACGATTTCATGAGAACTCTCCTTGTTACCAGAGACATACGAGAAGCAATACAGGGAGCAGGTTTAAAGATGCGCCCATACGTGTTAAGGGCTTATTTCAGCACGGCTTTGGACATAGCGGAGAGCAAGGGCTTAATATCGCACCCGTGGAGGCAGTTTATTATGGGTCATAAAGGTGATATTGAGGCAAGATACAGCACAAACAAGAGATTACCGCCGGATATGATAGAGGAGATGAGGGCGTCTTATCAGAAATGCCTAAAGTATCTGGAAACCCGTGTATCCGAAGTGTCAGAGGATAACGCCAAGCTGTATTTACAGCAACAGCTCTTATTGACGGCAGGATACAAGCAAGAGGAAATAGACAAGATAGACTTATCCGTAATAACGAACGAGGAGTTTCAGCAAATACTACGGGACAAGTTGTTAGGTAGAATGACGGACAACGGAGCGAGGCAGAAGGTCATACCCACAGGCGATATAGAAGAGTTTTTAACACAGGGCTATGAGTTTCAGGCAGTATTGCCCGATGGCAGAGCAGTTATGAGGTTGAGGTTCTGAGATACGTGTAGTACACCCATGTCGAGACCCGTGTAGGTATTATGAATTGCTTGCAGACCCAATAAAATATACCCGTGTCTTGTGATTTGTAATAATATTACAATTCTGGAAAACCTAATGCACATCGTTGTAGTATTACTTACCTTTCAAAGAAATGGTTCTTTTCCAAGATTGTGTTAGATAGTTAGTTATACTAATTGATGAGTATAGATTAGATAGATAGGTGTACTATTCATACATTCCATTTCTTTGGTGCTTTTCTAAGACATTTTTATCCTATATTTTACATCCGTGCAACGCACAAGTGTTATTCCGTGTGTGGAAGAGTGTTTAATTTGGATATGCCACAAAACATTATTACTACTTTAAAACGTGTTATAATGATTGACCCCTATCTTTGCGAAGCATAGCCCAGCACGCTGGTTTATTAAGCGTGCTAGCTTAGGCTGAGGTGCTGGGCTGGGAGTATTACGGCTTCTTTGGAAAGAAGCCTATCAAGAAACCAATTAGCCCCGACCTCGCTTCGCACAAGTGCGTAGCAGTCAGCCCGTCTCAGACACGCCAACCTCCTGAACGGAGGATTGGCTTTCGCTACGGACAAAATTCACCCCTCCTTTGCTCACTTCGTTCGCAAATTCCCCCCCTCTTTTTGCCTTCGCTCGTCTTCGTGTCTTAACTCGTGGGATACCCGTGTCCGCCTTTGGCATCCACTTCTGGCTTCGCCAGAGTATCCAGCACGAGTTTGTCCAGCCCTTCGGGCTGTCCACCAGACACCCGTGCTGACTGCTACGCACCCCCACGTGTGGTACCCGTGGGGGCTACGTGTCCGCCTTCGGCGTCCACTTCGGGGTTCACTTCGTTCACCCTGCTTCGCTCGGTCGGGGAGGGGGGTTCGCAGACCTGCCCTAAATTTTCATATAGTAATAACACGGGCAGGTCTTTGCGAGAACCTTCTTAGAAAGAAGTTTGAACAAGAATCAGTATTCGAAAAATAGCACTCTCCCTTATGAGAGATAATAGGTTCATCCCAATAATACTTAATGGTCAAAGAACAAACGAACATTTTTATACTATTATTTTCATAAGGAAGTGAGGTAAAAAATGGAAATAGCACCTGGTTTTTTGGACGAGGATGTTGTATATATTGAACAGCCAGAAATAAGAGAGAATGAGCTTCTAGAAGAAGACCCATATTTCTCTTAATTTTTTAACTTTAATATATTTTAAATTATATTTCTCATAGGTGATGAAAATGCAGCAACTTTACGATGAAGCAATTGAAATTTATGATTTGATGAATTATCGGACTGGTAGTGATTTAGCGGCAAAATTTGCAAACTTTGTTGAAAATATTTTTCAATCCCATAAATCCTCAAAAATCAGATCTATCTTAGATATAGGATGTGGGTCCGGCGAACCAACGATTGAGCTATCAAGACGAGGATATAATGTTACTGGAATAGACATAAACGACAAAGCGATTGAGTACGCACGGAGCAAGGTTATTAAGAAAAGTTTACCCATTCGATTCATGTGTACAAGTCTTGAATCCCTAGATTCTAATGAGAAGTACGATGCCGTTTGCATTTTTTTCAACACCATAAATTTGCTTGGAAATCATGAAAAACTACTGGAAACCTTAAAAGAGGTTTATGACATTTTGCCACCTGGCGGAATTCTGTATTTTGATACTGTAAATCCTATTACCCAGATTCTTTCTCCAACAAATACAAGGGCGACATTAAGAAACACTTCCTTCGGCGACATATATACTAACATGACTCTTAGAATCAATCCAGTAAATCTTGAAATGGACAGTTTTGCAGTAGTTTTTGCCAATGTTAATAATCAGTTGAAAATGATTACACATAGAGATAAACTCCAAGGATATACCTTAAATGAACTCAAACTGTTGTTAAAGCTAGCAGGATTCAGCAATGTCATTGGTTATTCTGATTTTAACATACATAACAGAGAGCCGAACCGCGCTAGAATCCTAAATGTTGTCTCAGTGAAATGAATTTAGGCATCATTAAAATAGATACTGCCACAAAGAATGCGCCAATTATGGTCAGACTTAAGATGAATAAAATTTTAAATCCCATATCTAGGAAGAAACCTCCAAAAAGGACGAAAATACTTGACCAGAGAAGACTGGTAATTCCAAAGGTAGACGAATCGGTAAGTTCATTTTTATTAGTTTTGGAAAAAAATGAGTAAAATAAGTTTGATGATGGACCTCCAATACCACTTAAAAAGAGTGCTATTAGAGTAAGTGGAAGATTGTCGAATAAGAGTAAGAACAATGAAAATACTAAGAAAAGAATGGATAAAAGCGCATAAAAGCTGGTACGTCTATCCATCAGTTCGCTTAATATCATTCCCAGTGCTATACCACCCACATATCTGATCACCATCAGCAATCCAATATAATAAAGAGAAAAACCATAGTGGTAGAGAAATAATGCTAAAAAAGGAGTGAAAAGATAGTGCAGTTGACCTAAGGATGAATATTTTGATGAACTCAGAAAAGGTCGAAATTTCAACTTCGTTTCAGGTAAATCTCGACCGTATTGCGAAATAAAAAGTAAAGGGAAGCCAGAAATAATGATAAAAATCCCCCCATATATTAATAAATCATATAGTGAAGTTATGAAAAAAAGGTATGAAAAAGAAATCACCGCGGATATTATATAGCCAACCCTAATGGGAACAGATATTGAATTATTGAGAACTTTGGAATAATTCTTATCCGTCGATACACTCTTTAGATATACAGCTAACGGGGGCCATGAAGCACCTGAAAGGATAAATACAGTAAAGCCCAATAGCGCCAGAAAAAAATATCTGATTAAGATTGAGAATACGCCCAATATGACTCCGAAACCGGGAATAATGTAAAGTAGGATTATTAGTGTTTTAATACTTGCAAAATGGGAAAGCTTAGGAAGTAGAAACATTAAAACTACTTCTGATATTAATGCAAAAGCGAAAATGTAGGAATACTCCTGTGAAGAGAAGCCTTCATTTGTAAAATATATCAGAAAATAACTGGTAACAATGAAGAAACCAATCCCATTGATAAAATTAGAGATTGCAAACGGCAGGAGCTTATTTTTCATCGTTAAGCGTCCAACTTCGGAACCAACCTGACAGGCAGAGATAAGTAATTCCCATCCTCTTCCAATAAAATTCCTCTCTCTAACAATGCACGTATGGCATTGTTCAATTCAAAATGTGACTTATCTGAGTGTATCATTTCGTTTAGTTCTTTAAACGACATTACTTTGTCGCAAATCATTATAATTTCTTTCTCCATTCCCGTATAAGTCAGCTCAATCTTCCTACCGTTCCTATTATCATAAATTTTTAAGAAATCCGGTCCATTTCTATAGCTAAGATATGGTGGGCTAGCGCTTCTCTTCTTCGCCTTCCATTCCGATATTAGTGAATTTATTTTCTTAATATGGGCTGTAAACTTTCTTTGATATCGTTTGTTATAATCAAAGTAATAGGCAATCTCCTCAATATTCTTGATATTGTTCGGGTATATGTACGAATAATCTCTTAATGGTGCAACCTCCTTGAAACCAAATTCATCACTAAAATCAAAGTTTGGACTAAAACGATGCATTTCTATATTGGAGATTCCCCCAGGAGGGGTCAGATGAAAAATATGGGGTAATACCTTCTCTTGAATTAAAAAATCGTCTTCCGTTTCTCCGGGAAATCCATAGAGGATGTTCCAGAGAGGCTGTATGTAGAATTGCTTTAACCATTTTAGTGTTTGAATATTTTGCAACATAGTTGTTCCTTTTCTCATTAACTTAAGGACGTGTGAAGACAGAGACTCTATCCCCGGTTGAATGAGTCTGACACCGGCGTTAGACAAAATAAGAATTTGTTTCTTGGATAACGCCGCTTTTACTTCAAAGAAAAGATTAAGCTCAATTTCAGTTTGGGATAGTTGTTTCAGCATCGTCGTTACATAGGCTGGATTTAAAATATTGTCTGTGACAGTAAAATCCACTGTTTTATATTTTTTGGATATAGTCAATAAGTCAAATAGAGCTTTTTCTGGACTTTTTGACCTATAAGAAATTCCTAATCCATTTAGTCCACAAAAAGTGCATTGGGAGTTTTGTCCCCACCAACACCCTCTACTGAATTCTATTTTTATATCGATGTTATCTAGGTTCAGATCCGGTGGAATTGTCATAAGTTGTTCAAAATAATCGTTGCAATCCATTGTTGGATACGCATTTAAGTTCTTAATGAGATAGGAGGGCTCGTTGGAAACAACAGTATCGCCTTGTCGATATAATAATCCCTTAATGTTCCTTATTTCATTTTCATCTGCATTCAGCACGCCTTTAACTAAGGTAGGCAACGATTCCTCACCCTCACCTGAAATAACATAGTCAACGTATTTGCAGGTATTCATGATTGCCTTTCCCATCACACCTTCGCAGTTAGCCCCACCAAATATTATTATAGAATCGGGGTAGATTTCCTTTATTAGTCGAGATATCGCAAAGCTTGGAATGTTTTGGTTAAATGTTGTTGAAAAAGCGTAAATTCTGGCTCTTGATTTTTCTATTATTCCCTTCAATTCACTCATATATGCAGGTATGCCCTCATTCATGATGTTGTTTATTATTTCTTGGTAAGTTTTCCCAAAGGCGCTTTCTAGATAAGTTGTGGTTGCTTCATTGTTATCCCTACTTTCACGTGTTCTTTCGAGATAGTCAATAAAAGAAGCGTTGATATATTCAAGATAATCTTTTAGTGATTTGGAGGTAAAACCTTCGCCGAACACATAATCACTAAAAAGTCTTTCTCCGAGAAACATCAATGGCTTTGATTTAAACATTCTATCGTACACTTTGAGTGGAACGTATTTTAAAAGCACCAGATTTGCATATAATATCTTCGTTTTTAGGCCGAGTTGAGCGATGATGGGTTTAAGAATACTTAATTGGATAGAAGGCGACCTTATATCATGCCAGGGAGAGTTAATGAATAGAACATCGTTAAAACTTAATTGTTCCGAATTATTAATCCCAGCTCCGTTGTTTGAATTCATAACGTTCTGACTTATTATACAAAACATTATATTAATAGATTTCCAGATATGGTTTCTTTTATAAACGTGAGAAAAGGAACCTACTTATAGATATGAGTTGACCGGCGTAGGTTAATAAGTATAATTTGTGCGATTAAAACAATAATCGAACACGGCCCTCCGC
>JAKBQK010000347.1 GCA_021835265.1 Thermoplasmata archaeon | reverse complement strand
TGCACCGATTAAACTTCTAGAGATACGTAAATCTCCTTTGATCTAAGTAGAGCCATAGGAGAGATGTTGGAAATAGAAGTGCGAAACTGACCAAAAATTTCCAAGTCTTAAAAAGCATTGTTCTAGTTAATTGTTTTTTAGCATGGGTCTGTTTCATCATAAGACTTAATTGGTGTATATAGGGGTCCAACGCATCCAATTAATTTATAATAATACTTTTGATACCACGAATAATGAAAGGGGTGATTTTACACGGAGGAAGTGGTACCAGGCTTAGACCTCTCACCTATACCGATGTGAAGCAGCTTCTTCCCTTAGCTGGTAAACCAGTTTCAGAATACACATTGCTGAATTTGATTGAACTCGGAATATCTGAAATTTGCATTATTCTTGGTGAAATTGGTGCTCATGAAGTTCAGGAATATTATGGTAATGGTTCAAAATGGAATGTCTCAATTACATACATTTTTCAAGGAAAACCACTTGGTATAGCTCATGCTATAAATCTAGTAAAGGATTTTGTTAATAGTGAACCTTTTGTAGTAATCTTGGGTGACAACTATTTCCACAATGGGTTAGCATCAATGAAGAATGCCTTTTTAGATGAAGGATATGAAGCGTACTTAGGATTAACTGAAGTATCACAACCCTCGCAATTTGGAATAGCAGAGGTAGCCAATGATAAAATAATTTCCATCGTGGAAAAACCTAAGAACCCAAAGTCAAATCTGGCGGTAACGGGTGTCTATTTCTTGAGACCCAGTATTTTTGAAGTCATTTCTACTCTAAAACCTTCGTGGAGAAATGAACTTGAAATCACTGAAGCTTTACAATTGATGCTTGATAAGAAATATAAATTAGGCTATACGGTCATAGATGGATGGTGGAAAGATACTGGCACCGTGTCGGAATTCTTAGACTGCAATAGAATGGTTCTAGATAAGATTAATCGTTCAATATCCAAAACATATGATATAAATAAAATTTCAGGAAGGGCAAATATTCACCCATCCGTTGCCATTAAGGGAAACACGAGAATACTTGGTCCTTGTTACATCGGAAGGGACGCAATTATTGAGGATTCATATATTGGGCCATATACAAGCATAGGTTCAAATTGTCAGCTGAAAAATATTGAGACCGAGGATTCAGTGATAATGGATAACTGTGAGATCATTGGAAAAGGAGATTTACGTATCTCTAGAAGTTTAATCGGTGCAAACGTAAAAATTAGACCCTCCGGCTCAAGAACTGGTGACATTTGTCTTATCCTGGGCAGAGATTCGAGGCTTGAACTATGAAGTATGAGAAGATATTAATTTTAGGTGCTGGAGGTCAGGTAGGAAGGGAATTAAGGAAAATTTATCCTGAAGCAACGTGTTTGTTTCATAGTTCAAACGGATACAATAGAATAGAATTATCAGATCAAGATGACATATCAAAAAAGATATTTGAAGCTAAGCCTAAAGTCATTATTAACGCAGCTGCTTTAGCAAACGTAGATTTATGCGAAAAGAAAAAATCATTGGCTTACAGTGTTAATGGTTATAGCTTGCTCTCTATCGCTAAAATTGCTAGAAAACTAGACGCTGCACTCTATCATATATCAACAGACTATGTATTTGATGGTATCGATGGAAATTACTCTGAAAATAGCACTCCTAGCCCACTGAATTACTATGGAATCTCAAAATTGCTTGGAGACGCCTTTGCTTTATCATATGAAAAGTCAGCAGTTATAAGGACATCTGGTGTATTTGGCCATTCAAATAATTTCCCTATCTTCGTTGTTAACTCTCTAAAGACCAGCAAACAGGTCAATGCTATCAAAGGATATTATTCTCCTATTCATGCAAAAATACTAGCTAAAGCAATTAAAGATTTAGTTGAAATAAATTTTTACGGGATTATAAATGTTGCAGCTGATAGGATATCCCGATACGAGTTTGCTTTAAGATTGGCAGAAAAATTTAACCTTGATAGTAGTCTGGTCAGCGAAATAGAGTCGCCCCCGAACATGCTCGCCAAAAGGCCTTTTGATTCTTCACTAGACGTTTCATTGGCGAAAACATTGCTACATTTTGATTTTCATTCCATAGGCGTTAATGTGGATGCTCTTTCTTCCTCTCTTGGCGTTATCTAGGAGAAATTAAAATAAACCCATGAAATGCCCTTAAAATGCCTTTTAAATTTGAGAAAACAGATATAAGCGATGTCCTGATAATAGAGCCGAAAGCATTTTCTGACGATAGGGGATACTTTTTTGAGAATTATAAAAAGTCGGAATTTGAAAAGAATGGTGTTAGACATGCATTTTACCAGGATAACTCAAGCTATTCAGAAGCAAATGTTGTTAGGGGGCTACACTTTCAATCTCCTCCTCATGACCAGGGCAAACTTGTAAGAGTAATTGTTGGGAGAATCCTTGACGTTGCCGTAGATATTAGAGTTGGGTCACCGACATTTGGCAAGTGGGTCTCTGTCGAGCTAAGTTCAGAAAATAAGAAAATGATTTGGGTCCCTCCAGGATTTGCTCATGGTTTTGTGACTTACGAGAAAACTTTTGTTCACTACAAAGTAACAAATGAGTACAACAAAGATTCTGAAGGAGGAATTATCTGGAATGACCCAACCTTGAATATAAATTGGAATGCAAGAAATCCGGAATCCTCTGAAAAGGATAAAAATTGGCCATTGATCAAAGATTTAAAGAGCCCTTTCAAATACGGGGTGGTTTAATGAAAGCTTTCGTTACAGGTGGAACTGGTTACATTGGAAGGGTCCTCGTCCCTATGCTTGTTAAGGAAGGATATGATGTCACTGTTCTTGATAGAATGTTCCTTAATTATGATGATGTGGAGCAGGAATATAGGGAACTAAAAGTCCGACTGATCAAGGGCGATATACGAGATTTTGACCCAAATCTTCTCAAGAATATGGATGCTGTAGTAGATCTTGCAGCACTTTCAAACGATCCTTCAGGTGATCTTGACCCTGTGAAAACATGGGATATAAATTACATTGGAAGAGTAAGGGTTGCCAGGATGGCAAAGAAGCTAGGAGTAAAGCGGTACATTGTTGCATCATCCTGCAGCGTTTACGGATTCCGAGATGGTGTTGCGGATGAAAACTCAAAGCCAAACCCATTGACTACCTATGCACAGGCAAACATTGCAGTAGAAGCCGATAACATAAGGCTATCTGATGGCGAATTCACTTCAACTGCACTGAGATTTGCTACTGCTTTTGGATATTCAAAACGAATGAGGTTCGATATAGCCGTTAATGCGATGGCATTAAATGCACTCAAGACGAACAAGATCCGTCTAATGAGGGATGGTGAACAATTCAGGCCATTTGTGCATGTTATCGATATAAGCAGATCAATCATTAACATCCTTTCTCAAACAAATGATGTTGTCGGTGGGAGAGTATTTAACATAGGTAGTGACTCATTAAATGTTAAGTTGAAGGATTTGGCGGAAATAATAAGACAAGAAGTGGATCCTTCCTCAGAGATAGAATGGTATGGCGATCCCGACATAAGGTCTTATAAAGTCTCATTTGAGAGAGCTTTGAAGGAACTAAATTTTAAAACAGTAATGGACATAAAAAAGGGTGTAGAAGAAATCCTTGAAAAGCTTAAATTAGGAGAGCTACAGGATCTACCACAAACGCATACTGTAGAATATTACAAAAAATTGCTCGACTCTGCATCTCTTGTTAATAACAAGGGAATGAGCATTATATCAAGGATCTTATAGTCGATGAGGTTTTTATCCTATAATGCGTAATTATATAGCAATCGTCCTGAAATAATGTTTATTCTACTAAATAAACTATTATTTAGTCTATGTCTCGACTAAGTGTCTGCAGAATAATATGCTCTTTGAAAAATCATTGAAATTCGTCTAAAACAGGTAGATCATCATCTCTCGACGTGTTACTAACGCTCCTGATATTTCCTTGTTATAGACTTCCCTGATGCCTAGGATAGATGCTCTATGATTAGACAATGGAAATCTGTAACTGTTAATCGCGAATTTAATCTGTTATATGGGGAAAAGGGCTAAAAACCGCTTTTAGAATCTGAAATAAAATCTGAAGTTGACACATTAGGAACTGACATCATAGATCACAAAGGTTTTGTGGTCAATTCAATTCGTCCTCTAAATGGAATGGGAACAGAAAATTCTACCGCTTGTAAGTGTTATCATACCTCATTACAATGGTTTTGAGAGACTTGACAAATGCGTGTCTAGTCTAGAGAAAACGTTAGGAATTAATTTAGATATAATCATAGCGGATGACTGCTCCACTGACAATAGTGTAGAGTTAATTCAACTTGAACACCCATTAATTAGAATTGTCAAGACTATTTCAAATTCCGGTTATGGAACTGCATGTAATACTGGATTTAAATTGGCAAAGGGTGAGTACGTTGTTTTTCTTAATAACGATACTGAAGTTGAGCCAGATTGGGCCTTTAATTTGATTTCATCGATGATTAAAAATGCATTCTCCATTGCAACACCCAAGATACTTTTTCTTGAGAACAAAAGTATAATTAATGCTGAAGGGGGGTCCTGTGATAGGTTGGGCATGGGCGTGAACCGTAATAATGGCACCTTGAATTATCATCGTGCTTCTAAGCTTGAGACCACGTTTTATGGTTCGGCCTGCTTGGCAATCAAGGCGTCTCTTTTTGAATCGTTGCATGGCTATGATGAGTCATATTACATGTACAATGAAGATGTTGATTTATGCTGGAGAGCGCGTCTACTAGGTTTTAAAACACTTTATGTTCCATCATCTGTAGTGTATCATTCATGGATGGGGACTACAAAATCCGCTTATTTCTCGCTCACTTATCAGCTGAGAAACTCGTTGACGTCCATGATTAAGAATTACTCTATGATAACACTAATATATACAGTTCCCGCCAGTATATTATTAATGTTGGGCGAAGTAATTTTCTTTTGCGTTAGCGCTAATAGGATGTCAAAGAATATACTCAAAGGTATTAAATGGAATTTGATAAATATAAAACAAACGCTTCATAAACGACGAGCCATACAGAAGAGCCGTGTCGTAAGCGATGCGGTAATAAAAGCTGAGATGGAGACTTTTAGTTTCAGCTTTAAGGTGTTTCTAAGATCTCATGAAACTCCTATTCTCCCTAAGATCCTTTCAATAAAGCTCGAAGAGCAAGAGGAAATCATACTTAAATAAGGAGATGGAATAGTTTGGCTGATGAAGTTCTGGCTTTAATGGTATTATACAAACCACATAAGATTCAGTTAATGTCAAACATCGAAGCAGCTGTAAACCAAATAGATATGCTACTTCTTCTTGATAATAGCCCTCAAGGAGATGACTACAATAACTTAGTAACTGAGATTGAACCTATTCTTTCTAAGTATAAAGATAAGGTTGAATACAAGCATAACGATTCTAATCTTGGATTGCCCCCTTGTTATAATTACGCAATTGATCTTGCAAAAACTAAAAAAATGAAGTTTTTACTGTTACTAGACCAAGATTCTAACCTTTCAGAAAATGTTGTTAGCAAACTATTGTCTGCCTACTATTTTTTATCGAAAACATTGAAAGTTGGCGCTGTGTGCTCTTTGAACAAAGAAAAAATTGACTATTCCAGCGACACCTATTTATGGGATTTTTATGAACGTAAAGGATTATACAAAAAAGGTGGAATTCGAGAAGTTGAACTTGCAATAAATTCTGGCTTTATGGCGCCAATTTCAGTTTATGAAGAGGTCGGTAATTATGATGAGAATTATTTTCTTGATTGTGTAGATCAAGAAATGTGCTTGAGGATACGAAACCGTGGATATAAGATATTCCTCGTAGAAGGTGCAATAGTAAACCATAGTGAAGCAGAACTAATAATAGGCAATCTGATTTTCTTAAAGTTTTACGTTAAGCGCAATGATCCAATTAGATATTACTATATTTCAAGAGGGACCTTACAACTATTGAATAAATATATATTCAGCTTTCCATCGATAAGCCTCTTTCTAGTTTTATCACTGGTGGGAAGAAATCTTCGTATAATTTTATTTCCTTCAAAAAAATTGAGATCGTGGTTTTATTCTTTGCTGGGCATTATTCATTTCTTTAAAGGAAAAATTGGCATTATTCCACAATCATGAACGTTTATGTCTGTATACATCATACGCCCAAACTAAAATTACGCTCAATGGTATTAGAAGCGCATTTATTAGGATTATAGGTGTATAGTTAAGGGCTTCATACTCACTCTGGATTTCAAGTAACGATATATGCATACTAAAAGGGAATATTGAATAAGCTATCTGGCCGAACATTATATACTGAAAGTGTTTGAAAGTTTTCATGTCCAAAGGCCCGATGCTTACATTGCTCGTCAAAGCGGTAACATTTATTGAGAAAGGGACTTTGGCGCTATTATTTACAACGAGGAGTTTAATGATATTATTGTATCTATAGAAAACGGCAGGCAAGAACAATGAGCTGTTAACATTGAATACGTAAGGCATTGTTGTATAGAAAAAGCTGGAAGTTGTGGTGGGTGATCTATTGTTTTTCGATAGTGGCTCGCCTATTGAGAGTGACATTGAGTTGTTGCTTAAATCAATAGGGATTTTTATTCCGTTTAAAATAAATACGCCCGAGGAGTCACTGAGAAAAGATATCTCTGCGAGATTCCAGGAAGCAGAAATATTGCCTTCTGCACTTTTTATGGTTTGCACATAAGACGTTGGGAAATTGGAGAGCGAGGTAGAAGAAAGCGGCGTATTAGCGGTCCCAAAATAAAAGCTAGACTTGTTCAAGTATAATATATTACATGTTGTACCAGATTTGAAGCTGAAAATTGGCAAATTTGA
>JAKBQK010000590.1 GCA_021835265.1 Thermoplasmata archaeon | reverse complement strand
CTGTTTCGTCAGAGAAGCCTTTCTCCGAATCAGCCAGAGTAATCCTGTAACTCAAGAGACCTTGCCCCTCTGGTTTGATTTTTCCTCTTGTGCCTTCTCTGAATGCTCCCTCAAGAGATACGTCTTCGATTCCATGATCCCAGAGAGGCCAAGATTCAACTCTACTATAAAGAGCCCATATTGTCTCTTTTCTTGCTTTAGTTACGATACTGTGTTCAAATTCCCAGGTCATTATACCACAATAAACGTATAATATGCGCATATATAATAAGTGCGCTTATGTTTGCGATACTATTTGCTACGAGAAAACCAGGAAGGTTGCAAAACTTTTGATGAAATAGTTAAAACTAGAAACTACATTTGTCATTTAATTCTGGTTCTTACTTTGTCGGCAGTGGTTTTGATATTCAATATTATGGCTTTTACTTCCATGAATTTTACAGATTACCTGTATCCCTTTTACCTTACCTGTGTAACAGGAAATAGTTCTCGTCTTGTTGCACTATCCATCTCGGATAGAGGAGTCCCTGCTAAGCAAGAATATACTTCTAGCCCAATACATTAGCAAATCCGGGCTGAATTATCATAAAGCTAGATCTCAACGACTTGAATACCAAGTTTTTTGCATTTCTTTTGCAGTACTTTATCAAAAGTCGCTAAAGGTATATTTCTCGAATGTGCATCATACGCTATTATCCAATCATTAAAATCTCTAAAAATTAACTTGTTTTCAACCATAAATGCGGAAACCTTCTCAATCATCTTTCCAGAAATCCAAGAGACTGAAAAATAATCGCCATGCAGCAATTCATTTATCTTTATTTGAACGTCTTGATTATCTATCCCATACCTCGGAAGAACAAAACCAAGTTCGACTATTGATAGTGAGTTAATTATGTCGTCTTCCGACAAATCGATAAGCTTACTTGCGCTGCTATGATAAGGGGAATTCTCTATAGCGTCATATACCAGAACATTTGTGTCAACCAGTATTGTCATTTACTGCTCTCTTTCCATCCCTTTCTTATCTCATTGTCTGCATTGAGCGATGCCAGGTCTTCCCGGACCTTGAATACGATTCGCTTTCCACTTTTCCTTGCATCAGCTTTCTTATTCCTAAGGCGCTGGTTAATTATTTTTGATATATTCTTGGTGCTGCCATACTTTTCTATCGATTCTTTGACGATTTCTGTATAGATTTCTTCATCAAGATTAATCGTGGTTTTGACCATGAACATTGATTATTTTGCCATATAAACATTTAACGGTTAACTGGCATAGTAAAACAACTCAACAAAAACACTCCACTTACTGCATACTATTGCCAGTCCTGAAGCCACCAGTCGTGGTATTCGGTTAAATTATTAATCAAATCTCGACTGGGTCCAATCTGAAATTTCCCCGGTTCCAAATGCAAAATAAATAATTGTTTTTCTCACAGATATCTATACAAGAGTCATAAGCAATAAATGGTTGACGTTATAACTCCCGGAAGGTTTGTGAGCCTACTGTCAATAAACATCCTTATACCTTTCTTATCTGTAGTTATTTGTACGGGGTATCAATGAAATATAGACTGCTTATCTCTGAACCTGGCCCATTATGTGCGATCTTCCGGAAGATCTGGAAATAAATCCAAGATAAATCATATACACTACATAGACAATGAAAGAAATCACAAAACCGTAGATGAACACCCCAGAACTCGCGTTTCCAGACGTCCCAAAATAAAGTGCAACCACTACAATAAAAACCCCAATCGTACCTAACAGTGCCCCTATTAGGAAAGGCGACAATGACTGATCCATAATCAATGGCAAACCATCTTCTTCACCCTTTTTTATGAGGAAACTCTGCTTTGTCTTGCAATTTGGACAGATAAATGTCCAGTTCGGCCCAACCCTTATGGCACTTGCGGAACCCCATTTAGAATGTCTAAAGTTGAACTTATAGTGGCATTTGGGGCATTCCGTGTGTGAGGTTACCCATGTCCTGTGATCGCGGGATTCATTTGTCATAGCCATTTTTTTCACTCATTAATCTTATACCTGATAATGATAATAATTTTACTCCAAAAGACCCAGAGTTACCGTATTCTCAAAAATCATAATCAAATCCAAACAGTTCCATTCGAACCAGTTATCAATAAACATTCTTTTTATGTCCAATCTTGATAACTAAAACTGTAAGCTCGCTGTTCTTTGTTTGATAAATTGCCCAATAGTCCCCAATCCTCAGGCTCCAGAGTCCCGTAAGTATTGATGTCAGAGGTTTTCCGCTCTCGGGTTCGTTTTCAAGTTTGCGAAAGGATTTGATTATCCTGTTCCTTATTGCCCTGTCAGATTTCTTTATAAACTCTTCAGATTCCGCTGTGAGGACAATGTTAAACGACAATACTATTCAAGATCCCTGCTGATTTGATCGAGAGGCTTAGTATTTCCTGTCTTAATGTCTTCAAGTCCTTGAGCAATCCCCCTCATTATTTCGGATCAGAAAGAATGTCGAGTGTTTCTATCAGTGATTCCCTGCTGGCAATATCTGGTGAATATGAGTCTATCAATCTTGAAATCAAGTCCTTGTAAGATTCTCTTGTATGGATTTTTAAGTGGTTAAGCCTCTCTTTGAGTTCATTATCAATTTGAATTGTTGTTACCATAGGTGGCAATGGGTAGCAATAGTTATTAAACATTATTGAAAATGTAATTTCTACAAGCTAGATTGGAATTAGATAACTCCATTCTCCAGTTTCCACAAATTTATTCTTACAGCAGGGGGATTTGAGATTTCTCTATATTCTCATATAGATTGCGCTAACACCGCGTATTTATGTCCCATCACTTTTGATCACAAGGCTTAACCTACCGTCAATGGACAGGATTGGATCCAACTCTGAAATCTTCACCGAGCTTTGGGCAGGTTACATCAAAAACCTTCTTTTAACTGATCTTCTTAAGCATTTTACACAGATTAAAATTAGAGGGAAATCCTTATATTCAGGACTCACGTAAAGATTTTACGAATACGATTTATGAGAAATTCAAACCGAAAATAACCTCGCCATGGCACCTTGTGGCAAATGATTATGCGGCTAATCGATTGGTAAAAGAGAGATTTATTATTGGATCGGATAACTCAGATTATAATCCAAAAAACCATTTTGCTTTTGAATTTAGCCAAATGTTTGAAAACGATCTCGATTTAGTAAGGGGAAAAGTATCGCCGTTATCAGCAATATATACCAGCCTTGTTTTCATTTTAGGCTCGCTTCTTTCTCAACCCTATCACCTAAAAGGGATTAGACGAAGATCACTCAAATACGAAAAATTGGATTGGTTCGATTGGAAAAAAGGGTTGACAGGTCTTTCGGATTGCGGACAAAGATTACCAAAGCAATTTTGGGGCACGATGAATAGTTCATTGCAAGAAATTGAAGATTACTTTAGGAAGGTCAATTAATTATGTTTGATTCTGCAACTTTGCCAAAGATAAGGGAGGAGATACAAAACTGTACCTTTGCTCAAAAGAAACTTCTGGACGACTTGAGAGGAGAAGTTACATCGTTAAAGGATCAAGTCAAGACTATTAAATCGAGAACAGCCACATCTATTTCTTTAGTAGCAAGTGACGGAGGAAATAACAAACTAACCTTTGATCCTTTTAATGTCCAGTTAGTTAGGGTTATAGACTCATTCGGGAAGCAAATGTTTCTGCAAGCAGTCTCCCCAGTAACTGATACAGATGATTTGAGTTCACAGCAATTCGACTCTAAGGGAGACCCAAAAACTCCTCTTGGATGGCTTATGCAAGATCTTGGAGTATCGACTCTCAGTGAACTTAGCGATATGATTCCTAGTGGGAGGAAGATAAGGGAACACCCTCAAAGAGTAAGTAATTCCTGGGTTCAAACGTTTAGAGACTTAAGTGAATGGGCAGTATTATATGAGATGATTTGCCATAAAGAATTTGCGACAGACACACTTTTAGTTCGCGACGGGTTACTTAGAAGCAATCTTTTTCATGGAGGCTTATTCATCAGGATGGCTGAAAAAATAACAGATTCTATCAACCGAATAAAAAAAGAAGATCGCAGAAATATATATTTGGTTGGATTAGCAAAACACAGCAAAGTAATAGAAAGATATGGATTGGCAATTGCTCTTGAAAATATACTACCTGCTGGTGAAGCCAGGTATGTTAGAATTCCAAGAAAAATGGAAGCTGAGGCTTATAGATGGCAGGAATGGGCTGAGGGACAGGAGGAAGCAGAAGAAAAGGGTGGAAGCCCAAAGTTTAACGTAGGAAACATGTATTTTGTTAGGTTTGGACCAAATTTAGGAGATACTGTTTGGCCTGTGGACATCCTATATTCTCAAACCAACGATTGCGAAAAGATATTTTCCTATTTACTCGCTGATGCACAAAACGGTTTTCCAATCCCATACTATCCACAATGTCTGCAAAAGGCGGATAAGTTTGCTCAGGTAGTTGACCTGGATCTGGATGTACTGCAGGATGAGGTATTAAAAGCAGTTAGCAGTATTGTTGAGCCTAACAGGTCCTCTCGTCTGGATAATTACCTGTTCACACAGGATTTTACAGGGAGACGATATCAGTGAAGCTTTTTGATGAGAAAAATGCGATAGGTCTTTTTAAAGGTTTTAGCGAAGGTGGACTTGAGTTTCATGCAGATCTGGTCTTGCCATATAGAAAGGAATTTCAAAGTATCCCTATGCACGGTCAATTCCTTCTTGTGCAGTTAGAAGACGAGAACGAGGGTGTCCTGGGTAGGATTACTTCATTGTCTGCAGAAGGTAAGTTAGCGAGTGCAGCAGGTGAAGATTATGGATTGAGAACTGTACATGAAAGCCGGGAAATTCCGGAGGATCTTAGGGAACAGTATTTGAAATATAGGGTCAATATTAGAGTTTTAGGAATTCTTAGATCAGTCAATGAATCGATTGTTTATGCCCCATCTCATAGAAGGATGCCGCATGTAGGCAGCAAGGTGGCATTTCTCTCCGAAGATGTGCTAAAGGAAATAACGAATGAGAACTCCAAAGGCGCGGAGATAGGATGGCTTGCACTGGGCGAGTTCATTTATGCAAAAGGGGACACGCGATTAAAACAGTTGGACTGGATGAAAGTAATAGAACCTAAAGTGACCCCAAAATTTGATATTTCAAGTTTAATCTCACGTAGAACATTTGTTTTTGCGAGGGCTGGTTTTGGGAAATCCAATTTGATTAAATTGTTGTTCAGCAATCTTTACAAAGAAACACCCACCGTACAGAAGCGAAAAGGCAAAAAAGTACCTGTGGGCACTGTATTGTTTGATCCGGATGGTGAATATTTCTGGCCAGACGACAAGGGCAGACCAGGACTTTGTGACGTGCCCGAACTGAAAGACAAGATAGTTGTATTTACTCAACGTGGTGCACCAAGCCAGTTTTATGGATCTTTTATTGCCGGTAACGTTAAATTAGATATCAGGAGACTTAAACCCTCAGATGTGATTTCAATCGCGCTCTCTCCCGAGAAGCAGGATCAGCAAAACGTTAGAAAACTTAAAGGACTTAATGACCAGAGCTGGCGTGATCTTGTGGATTTAATTTACAAATCAGGTAATTTTGCCGAAGAAGATAAAATAGGAAAGATTCTAGGACTAGTACCAGAACAGCAGGAAGCTGAAATCTACGCAGCCAGAGCAAACATGACATCTATAGTCAAAATGCTACATGATCCAAGCAGTCTTATGATGGATATGTTACTCTCCTCTTTAAAGAAAGGAAAACTCTGTGTAATAGATGTTTCCCAGGTAAGGGGGACCTCGTCTTTGATCCTTTCTGGTCTGATTCTACAAAAGATATTTGAACATAACCAGGGAGAGTTTACAAAACCCAATCCAGACACAATACCAGTAATAATGGTGGTTGAAGAAGCTCAATCCGTTTTAGGCGAATCATCGGTCTCTGCAGGGGAAGGACCGTACGTTTCGTGGGTAAAAGAAGGAAGAAAATATGACTTGGGTGCAGTTCTGATCACACAGCAACCCGGGAGTATCTCATGGCAGATTCTCAGCCAGGGTGATAATTGGTTCATTTTTCACCTATTATCGCAGGGCGACCTAAACAATGTAAAAAAGGCTAATTCAAACTTCAGTTCTGACATTTTATCAAGCCTGCTCAATGAACCGATTCCAGGAAACGGAGTCTTTTGGAGTAGCGCAAGTGGAAATGCCTATCCTATTCCAATAAGAGTGCTCTCTTTCGAAGAGATGTATTCGCCCCTGGATCCTAATTATAACAAGAAGGCTGAAAATGTTTATGCAAAGTCAATGAGCGAAAATCTCAGGAAGGAACTTAGTGAAATGGCCAAAGATACATACACCCATCGGGGAGTGAATGTTGAAACAGGAGTTACTGCTCCAGGCGAGGAAGAGAGAATAGACATAATGGATATTTACGTCAGGCAGGCGGTTAAAAATTTATCTCAAGATTTTGAATTTATGGACAAAATCAAGAATTATGGGATGCCATGGTTCGAAATACAAAAGAGGATTGCTCAAGTTCAGGTTGGTGTCGCCAATGAAGAAGAAAAATTTGATCTTGCTTATCGCTTAGTTTCTTCAGTAATGAACGCTTTATCCGGCGGAAAACAAGATGATAAATGGATTTCAGAGAAACGAGAATCTAAAAGTAGACCTGGAAGCATGACCACCTGGGTCAAAATACTTTAAGTAATGTATCAAGACAAACCTATATAACAACGAAATTTGACAATAAATGTGAACGGATGTTTAGTATACTTATGGAGAAATAATTAACTCTCCTTCACAACTGTGAAAAACTGATGCCTTGAACAAAAGTTTTGGAGAATTCAGTGTAGTGTTTAGCTCCCAACG
>JAKBQK010000423.1 GCA_021835265.1 Thermoplasmata archaeon | reverse complement strand
GGAAATAATGACAGAGATAACCAAGAAGGAGAGAGATATCATTGAAAAGTTCTCAATCAAGTCAGAACATGTGCCTACATTCTTAACGAGTTAAGGTTCGAAGAAGAGTGCAAACCGTAAATCAAAAGAGGAGGATTGCGTAAGCAAGACGGGGTGAATTTTGACTGAAGGCGAAGCATGGCGTCCTGTGTTCGGCGTGAAGACGGGCGAATGGCACATGGTAATTGGCGAAGGCTCAAAGAGGAGTGGTTGAAAGTCGGGGTGAATTTGAGCCTGAGAACCAATATATGTTGCAGAATATAGCTGTGCTATGGTTGCCTAGCATGGGTTTACCATTAACCAGCCAAAGCCTTAATCAACTCTTTCAAATTATCAAAATGGTACTTTTCGAAATCTTCTTCATTAATTCTTGCAAATTTCCATTCCTTACCTGTGATATTGGAAGCGTCTTCACACCAAACAACTATCCTCTTATCTTTAAATTCGACATCCACATCCTCTCTTCCTTTCGTTTCCAGTACAAAATGCGTATCTTCCGTGTTGACTATAAAATCCGGATAGTAATATCGAAGATTCCCACTTGAATCTCTGTATTCCACAAAGAAACCAACCTTTGAAACAATCTTACAGAAAGAATTTACATCATTCGCAGAGTTCAGGAATTTTGAAAATTTCACCTCGTAATCATTATCACAAGGAACATAGTTAAAAACGCATCTTTTTGAAGAATAAACTTTTTTTGTCCATACAAAGGGTTGAGTGCCGGATATTTTTATGAAATCATAACGCGTCGGTTCCCTCTCCGAATATGCCAGATCCTTTAAGCTATCGACAAACAGATTGATTAGCTTTTCCTGTATTTCAGGAGTGCTCAATTGAAATAAGACTCGTGGATCGTTTAATTCAACCTTTTGATTGAACAGTTTCGTCTCAACGTAAGATTTTACGAGAGGATAGAAATCCGAAAACATATTCGGCAGTTTAAGTTGTTTCAGTATCCTATCTGTATAGTATGCAATCACACTCTTTGTATCTTGGGGCACTGGAAGATCCCAAACTCTCTCTATTGCCACCACATTTGTAATCATATCAACCGCTTTGTAAGTTGTCATAAGCACTTTGTTTTCCAATGGCAGGGAAAGAGCCCGGAGTTTGTCCAAAATGTTCTCGTCTATTTGAAATTCCCTTATAATTACTCTCTGTGTTAGGAGTGGGATTTCTATGTCCTTGGAGATCATATCCATATCAACGTAGATAGTTGTCATGTTGAGCTGGGACCCAACGTTAACGGTTCCAAATGTGATGTTCTCTTCTTTTTCAAGCTCTTCTATTATCTGCATTAATCCGGGCGGTCCTATAACCTCTAGAACATTCACTGATTGTTTGACATCGGCGTTCTGGTCGGGAAACATCTTTCTGAGCCCCCTTCCAATGACTTGCTCTGGAAGAACGTTCCTTTCAGATGTATATGATCTTAATCCGACAATGACATTGACGTTCCTGACGTCCCAGCCCTCGTTTAACATCATAGTGCTTACAATAACTTCATACGGGTTATCGTCACTGTCTATATTCTGAGCAAATTTTCTGGCCTCTTCTATATCAGATTTAACAACCTCTCCGGTACTGTCTGTATGAATAAGGAGAATTTTATCCTTCAACCCAGGGAGTGTACTCAGGTAATCTTTTAGATCGTCTGCATCATTATTGTTTGGAGATTGAAAAAATATTATCGGCTTCTTTGATAGCTTGGATAAGGCGTTCTTATATTCCTGCCATCTCCGTATTCCCGCCTCTATCCAAGCTTCGTATCTCTCTACTACGTTTTTGGATGATATTTCAGTTGCATCAGAGACGATACCCTTTAGCGGTCTCTTAACAATACTCATCTCTATAGCTTCTTTCAAGGTGAAATCGACGATCAGCCAAGGGAATAGGGCACCATTTTCCAATTTGGGGGTGGCGGAGAAGTCCAGTTCAGCGATTATTCCCTTCCCAAAACTGGATTCTAAGTGTTTATGGAGTTCAACCAGAATGTTCTTCCATTTTTTTTCATAGCTGTAAATGTGGTGAGCCTCATCTTTAAGGATCATTATATTTGGTATTTTTTCAAGAACCTCTTTTATTCTATTCTCTTGTGATATGTTAGTTCGATTTACTTCCTTAAGTTCTAACACATCATCTACAAATTCTTCCGCCTCCTTCTTTCTGCTTGCTTTTTCCTGTAGTTGTTGTATATTGGTGAGGAATAAGACAGACTCAGGTATAGTATAAAATGGATCCTCCTTCAAAATTACTTTTAAGTCAAAAGCATCAATCCATTCGGGTGGGATTAGTGGTAAACTTGTGAATATTTTAGCGTCCTGATAATCTCTTTTGAGCCTGTCATAAATAACATTCTTTTCCCCAGCTATCATTAGGAATTTCGAATTGTAGTCAATCTTGTTTTCTAAATTGTAGTTGAATAGTTGCCAAACTATTGTAAGGGCCATAACGTAGGTCTTCCCAGAGCCAGTAGCCATCTTGAATCCGTAAAGTGGATAAAGGTCGGTGCTGGGATCATAAAAACCTATTGGGCCATCACCAAATTCCCTAGCCAAGTCTATGAAAGCTCTTTTTTTCATCACTTCATAGACGTAAATTAGAGCCTCTATGGATTCTCTTTGCGCATACCAGAATTCGAACTTCTCATTATCAACTACATGATCTTCATTAAACCAATAGTTTAGGAGTCTCTTTGTGGTGTTTGTCGTTCCAGGATAACCAACGTTTCTCCACAAGTAAACTGCTTTCCTAAGTTTGTTAACCAAATAGCTCCTGCTTTTGTCTCTTCTTTCCGGGTTCAAAATGTCCGTAGGATTCAAGTTTTCACCTTCAGAATTTTATTGGTATCATTTCCAAACACGTCAACGACCTTAACCATTATTGTGTGTTCTTTACTATCTTTGTAAATATGTCTAGCATCATACTCAACTTTTAAGTCTTTTTTTGTCCTATAGCTCTGCCATTGGTTGTGAAAGGTATCGCTCTTATAATCCCAATCAATTGCCCAATAGTCAATTAATTGGCGTGAGTTCTTTATTTGTCTAATGATATCGGAAACATCCGAGGTTTCTGGTATTTGGAAGTCTTCAATTTTTATTGCTATTTCCTTTCCTTTGATCTTCTTTGAAATTTCTAAATATGCAAGCGAGTTAAATTTGATTGCTGGAATTAAGCTCTTTTCTATCACTTGGTCAGGGATTTTTAACAATTTTAAGTCGAATTTCGTGCCAGCCAGTGCTGACTTTAACTCGTTTACATTTGGTATTTGTATAAGATAAAGTTCTATACCTTCTCTTTCCGCAACCTTTTTTGCAAGTTCGTTCACTTCATAATTCCATTCCCATCCAAGGACATCAGCTTTGGTGAATCTGCTTGAGACACATTCAGAAACAAAATTTCTAACCTCCTCCATAGAAATAGGTGCATTGATTGGCCCAATGTGGACCGCCCTGTTGTCTTTTGAAGCCTGTATGTATTTATAACCACCTAACGGTTTGGACTTGTACAATTTGATCATGAATGAAAGGTAGTCTTCAGGATTCTCCTTCCAATAAGCGAGTTCATAGTTTCCTATGTTCCACAATTCAAACGGTCTCGCTGGCATACCATATTTATCCTTTTTCTCTTCTATTAAATCTTTTGAATCATGTATGTCAAGCATTCTTTTTCTTGTCACTTGAATAGCATACTTTGATAAATCAGAACCTATCCACCTTCTCCCAAGTTTTTCTGCTATAGCAAGAGTAGTACCAGAACCACAGAAAAAGTCGGCAACTATATCACCCGGGTTAGAGGAAGCTTTTATAATTCGTTTCAATAGTGCTTCAGGCTTTTGATTATTATAACCCAATATTTCCGTTCCATCTCTTTTAACCTTATTTATGTCCCAAGTTTCCGAGACTTGTTTTATAAAAGTTCTAAGTTCACCATTATACTTGTAATACTCTTTACCGTCATCACCCTTTACTATTTGTCGTTTGGAAGATTTTTCATAATATAAACACTCATCTAACTCTTTTTCATAATTAAAAACTACATTTCCAGTCCTAGAATAAACATAAATTACATCATGATCTCTGGCAAATTCATTAGGATATTTACCTGACACAAAGTAATGCCATATGATTTCATTTCTAAAATTATCATATCCAAAAATCTCATCCATCATCACTTTAACATAATGACTTACGTGCCAGTCAAGATGGACATATATAGATCCATTTTCGGCTAGCAGTTCTTTCATTAAGACCAGCCTTTCATACATATACCGCAAGTAGGAGGCAATCCCACCATTCCAAGTATCCTTATAGGCTCTCTGCTCTATTATTGACGGCTCCTTTTCAACTTCTGTGTCATCAATCTGTGTTTTATAAGAAAAATCGGCTCCTGTATAGAATGGCGGGTCAATATAAATTAAGTTTATCTTTCCCGCCCACCCTTGTTTTAGTAGGGAGGACATTACAAGTTTGTTATCTCCCCACATAAGTTTGTTTTTCCAATCCTTTGGATAATTATCTGGCCATTCATCTTCAGGAAACAGAGATGTGTTTATACCACCCTTACCCCTAGGTTTATTAACAGTCTCTATAACTTGAAATGGTAGGTTAGGGTGGTCAAGCGAGGTTCTATGCTCTAATTCCATTTTTTTATACTTATCATGCCATAGAAGTTCCACAAATTTCTCATCTTTTTCCATTTTATAGCCTCTTTCTAAGCTCTGCATTAACTATAGACTGATCAGATAATAATATTTGCGTCTCCATTGTATAACATATGCCTATTTTCTTCTTGATCAGTGTGATAAGGCCAAGGTTCTGCAAGTAGTTAACGTTCTGGAGGATTGTGGAACTGCTCACTCCTCTGAGCAAGAAATGAACGGATGCTGAAATTTCGGAATACTCCATGTTGGTATTCTGATTCTTGACTAGTGCTGCCACTATCAGCAAATCCCAATCTCCAAGGTTCTTGAGCGGTTTGCCTTTCACCTCCACTTAAGCCTGATTCAGTGCTGTATTCATGGAATACGACACGATCAGGCTGAAGTGACGTCTTAACGTTCTCATGGTTCATGTTCTTGTACTGGTATACCTTCTGCGTCAGCAGGATGATATTGACTTTGGAGTGCCTCATTATGTGGTAGAGAATATCATAATCCTAGAGGAAATCAACCTCGTACAGGACAATGAGAAACCCTGGTGGAAGCATCTCATTGCATCTGTTCATCACCTCCTCCACCTCTTGTCCTTTGCCGAACATTCGGGCTATGTTTCGATAGATTTTGATTTATGTCGGTTTCTCCATCATGTTAACATTGAAGTACGGGACGGACTTTGTGTCCCTGAGGTCCTTCGCAATGATGAGGGGGCTGAGCATCTTCATAGATCTCTTATTTCCATAGATGATGATGTGCCTTAGAAGATCCAGATCGACATAATCTGCCATATCTTCTGTCACTCTTTCCAGTTCCGACCTCATGAGTATCTCTCCTTGTGTGTATCTTGTGTTGGAGCATTGTATGAACACTTCCTGAGTTCATGCTCGAATATAGTCGAAAGCAGGCGTCATTTAATTCATAGGATTTAGGGACGCATATGTTATTAAAATCCAGTGTTTAGTGGCGTTACTAAAATTACAAGTTTAGTGACATTAGCTAGTTACTCGAAATTCTTTTACAGCGGATAATACCATACTTTCTATGTACCCAATAAAATATTCTGCTAGGCTTTCAACTGAGGCGTTTTGGATCCTGTTCATCAAATGGATTGATGGCGGGTTATGAGGGAGAAGAGAACTTTCTACAAACTCCTTGGGAAGGTTTACGTAATATTTCGCTTGGCTCCCATTAGGCAGATCAACTAACCAACCAATCCCACCGAGCTGGTCTCCAAGAAAGAAACCTCTTGCTCCTGGAGGGGCAGGCCCATATTTCAACAGGTCACCTGGAATATTTAGATGATGAATGTTTATACTCCAACCAACTTTTATTATTCCTTGATGTTCTAGTTGATTTCTAGCTTGAATAAAGTAATCCAGTAAGGGATCGGGGCCATGTGAGCCGTCTCCAAAGAGTTCTCTTCTGTATTGCGCGTACCATCCTTCAAATTTTTTCCTATCACAAGATTTTAGATTCTCTGTCTCATTTATTAGGATTCTGGACCAGATAAGGAGATTCGTAAAGTTGGTTGTTTTCAACAGAACTGGACCATTTTTTAATCCAGCCAATAATTGTTTGACCATTGAGACTTTGCTCTGGAGGGAATCTAATATCTCTTCGCAATTTCGTATGTTCTGTCTAGGCTGATTATTAGGACTCAACTTGTTGCACCTTTAGTTCTCCGTATGCAATCCCAGATTATATATTCAAACATTATCGGTTTTTTGTCTAACTGTTTTTTGATTTCCTTTTCCATGTCGGCCAAAGCTTTTCCGCAATTGTTTTCACTCTCCCTGTGAATCATCATTATATTTTACATTTTTGGGGTCATTACCTATGCCTAAATCGTCAGGTATCCACTTCCGTGAGTCATTATCCAGAGAAAAAACCGGTATTTCTGGAAGGTTGGCTATACCAGAAATATTTCCATAGAGTTTTACAAGGTTATGCAAACTATTGGTCAATTGCGTTTCTCTCTTTTTCCAAAGGCGCTCCATTGTCGCTTTTTCCTTCTGTATATCACCAAGGGTGTTAAATACGGGAAGAGCAGCTCCTTCCATGAAACTCCTGAATTCATTGCTCAAAACGAAGTTATACAGAATCCCTTCTTTCTCCGTTCGGTCGATATTGGCTCTCTTCAGTTCAAAAAGTTTGAGAAGGTTACCACGGAGAAGGTGCGCAATTGGATCAATCAGTTGAAAATTGG
>JAKBQK010000150.1 GCA_021835265.1 Thermoplasmata archaeon | reverse complement strand
AATACGCTTTTCGGAATGATTAGTACATAAGAAGCACCGTATTTCAGTATAAGCCAGCCTATTTTTTCATAGCCATAATTATTTCAACACTTGGTCTGGAATATAAACTAAAATGGGGCTGACCGGACGTGAAACAAAATATGTTTCAAGGCAAGTATTTTTAACCTAGTTTTCATTATAATTTTATGCCATGGAAAAACAAACATACAAAGCTCCTAGAAGATGAAAAAGTGCTTGCTTGGTATAAAACAGGTCGGAGAACGTCAGTTCTAAATGCTGATGTCTCACTGAGGAATTTGGGCCTGTTCTGTGAGAGGATGAATATCACGCCCGAGGCGATTCTGGAGAAGGCGAGGAATGGTCAATTAAGACAAGTATTCAGGGAATATATGAAAAGGATGGAAGATCAGAAAATGGCAGGCTCTTACATAGTGAAATACAAGACTGCTTTAAACAGCTGGATCCGTCATAATGACATACCTTTCAGGATTGCAGACAAAATACACGAATCTGACAAATTTAGGACGGTTTTTCATGAAAAAGTGCCTTCTCAATCGGAGCTCCTTTCAATCATCAGGAACGCATCAAAGAGGGGCAGGGTCGCCATCTCACTTATGGCCTTCAGTGGTATGAGGCCAGAATCGATAGGAGATTATGAAGGATCGGACGGTATCAGACTGGGAGACATTGAGGGGCTAAATCTCAAGACACTTGAGTTTGAGAAATCACCTGCAATCATCACTGTCAGGGATAATCTTTCAAAGACCCGTGATGAGTATTTTACTATGATAGGAGACGAAGGCATCACTTACATCAAGGAGTATCTCAAAGACAGACAGTATGAAGGAGAGAAATTCAGCAAGGGCACTCCACTGATAAGGTTCAGATGGGGCAAGGACACAAAAAGAGATGTTCCAAGGACTCTGTTGATAACACGTGAGATCAGAGATGCTATGAGGAAGGCGGGGTTTGACGATATGCGACCTTATGTTTTGAGACGCTATTTCGCATCAGCCCTCTCAATCGGTGAAATGCGCGGATACATCACACACGAATGGAGACAATTCATCATGGGCCACAAGGGTGACATGGAGGCGCATTACGTAAATGCCAAAGGCAATCTAAATGATGAAATTAAGCAGGTTGTAAGAGACTCTTATGAGAGGTGCCTTGACCTTCTTGAATCATCACCTAGGGTCAGAACAGACAGCTCGAAGGTTTACTATGAAGCGATGATTGACAGCATTGAAATAACCAAGGGAATCACATTGAATCCTGATGAAAGAACTAGACTAATGGGTCTTGATTTCAATGCCTTCAAAGAGGAGCTTAAGAAAATTGCAGACAGCTCTGTTAGAGATGCCAAGGGCGAAGGAATAAATCCTGAGGAATCCGCCAGGCTTGACCGGAAGGCTCTTTCCAAGGCTACAAAAGGGTCAAGACAGAAGGTCATACCAGTGAATTTGATTGAGGCATACATCAACGAAGGATTTGAGTTCGTAAGCTCAATTCCTGGAGACAAAGCCATTGTCCGCTTTTCCTGACAATAGGGAAATTAAGAGACTGATTTTGATACAAACTAACGTGCATATATCAGGACGGGATAAAGACAAAGTAATTCTCAAAGCTTATGGGATTCTTTCACATGTCAGTGAACTGGGTTTGAAAAAGCTGTGTGGGAAATGCAGACCAAAGAAGTCCAGTCCCTTGGTTCACAGTTTCATATGGCCAGAAATATACCACCTCTAAAAACGAAACCGTAAGGGCGGTTATCTTCACCGTATTGGGAACACTATCTAATGGAACCCTTAAATTGGTGTCTGAAAAACCTGTCCCTCAAAACTGAATATTTTATTTATATACCAACTACCCATGATTTTACTGTCCGAAAGGGAAATCTTTTCTGGACAGTTAAGGGTTTATAACCTAGAAGATAACACAAAATGCTCTGAAGGAGAATCGGCACATGAGTCATGAAGACAAATACTTCCCGTTTAAGAAGGAATTTATCGACATTGTTGAAAGTTTTGGTTATTACAACGAAATGAAAGGTAAGTTCATAACGCTTGACTTAAAGAGAAAAAACTCCTTCTCAAAGCAGATTAGTGCTCCTTTAGGAAGAATATTTGGCTACTTTGATACCCAGAAAAGAGACAAGAAAGTTCATAACCTCATAAGAAGGATAAAAGTTGCCTTTTCTGCATTAAAGGGGCCATTCGTTAAGGAAATATTTGCAGACATTTTTCTCCTAGTTGCGTTTGGATATCTCAATTTTCAATTCATCTCCAGGTTCCATAATCTATTTGCGTTTTTGCTGGTCACTGTTTCGATAGGAATACTGTTGAAGGCACTCATCACATCAGTTCTATATGTAATAAAGTCCGACCTTGCCGTTCTCCAGGATTATTACGGCTTCAAGAAATTCGGAAATGTTTTGAGGGCGGATAAGTATACCTTTGTCAAAAAGATAGAGCATTCTAAGCGCATGATGGTTTTGTACTCAGCTATTCTCCTCTTACTATCTTTATCTGTATATGCGGTTTCATCTCCTATATTGGTATACTCTAGTGAGTACGTCAACATTGTAACGTTCTTTTTGGCTATTTTCCTTGGTACAATCCAATTCTTTAGGAACATAGTAATTCACAAAAACGCTGTAAATGCCATTTCCAATTTGATGATGGCAATAGTATTCCTCTTTCTCCTCATTACATACGTGGAAAGTCTCATCCAGAAAAATTCAGTGCTGACAACTATGGTTGGTTATGCCTTTTATTTAATTATCATCCTCGTAGTGTATCGGTTTGCCAAAGACTTGTTAGATATCAGAAATCTCCATAAATGGGTAATATCGAAATCTTATTAGAGATAAGGGAGTGAACTATAATCTTGACCTTACATTTCTCTATGATTTAAATAATCTGGAATGGTTTTTGACCTTTGAAAGTGTGGCATATTTCAGTTACCTAAGAGAAAAGGATCTCAAAACCTGACATTTCTTATGAATTGTCAGGGATTCACTTAAATAAGTTCATCTGAGTCGATGTTGGAGACACGTCTGACTTAAAAATTCTCCTGCAATCGCCAACTAGCTGAGAAGAAGACTTGTTGTTAACAGATAGTAACTTGTTTCTAAAGAAAAGTTTTGTATAACAATTTCTTTTTTCCCTTGGACACAATGGTAGAACGAAATGCTCTATTTGGTGGATTTACAAGTGCTTTAGTCCATCTCTCCAACATAGACAAAATATTGGCAGAACGGATTAGAAATGTAGGCGAATGCTCACTGGGAAGAAGAGAAGATTATTTCTTAAGTCTGTTGACTGCAATAATAAATCAACAGCTTTCGGGTTCTGCCGCTGATTCGATCTTCAGGAAATTTTCCATAGAACTTGGAAATGAATTAAGCCCAGAAAGAGTTCGGAAGTTATCACCCAGCCAATTTAGAAAATCTGGGATATCTAAGTCTAAGGAAGATTTCATCAGAAGACTTTCAGAAAAATTTGCAAATGACAAAGGTTTTCTTTCTGACATAGCCGGAAAATCTGATTCGGAAGTACTCTCCACTTTGATGGAATTGAAAGGAGTCGGCAGATGGACTGCAGAAATGTTTATGATTTTCAGCCTAAACAGACTGGACATACTTCCGATCAATGATGCGGGATTTAGAAAAAGCATTTCTAAATTCTATCTGGATGGAAAGAAAGCTACAGATGAGGACATATTAAGAATATCGAAAAATTGGAGGCCATACAGAAGTATAGCGGTTTGGTATCTCTGGAGAGGAGTGGACAGCGTTCCAAAAGGGCCAATACAACCATAAATTCTGATAAGCTCTATGGATTTCTGTCACTGTAATAGTGGCACATATTGTTAAGTGGACAAATGGTACATTTTGGATTCTTAAAGGTGCATATTAATTTCCCAAAATCAAGAAGAGAGTAATTAAAATCCACATACTGCTTCTCAGGAAGGGCGTCATTTGCGAACTTCCATAGGCCTTTATCATATCTAGGCCTAGATGTCCTAAACTTCATGCTACAGACTCTGGAGTAGATTCTTATTATGTTTGCATCAGCAATTCCTACCTTCTTTCCAAATCCAAAGCATAGAATTGCATTTGCTGAATATAACCCTATTCCAGGAATGGAAACCAATTTATCCAGAGAATTCGGTATTTCTCCGCTGAATTCGGATATTATAAATCTTGCAGCCGATACGAGTCTTTCAGCTCTATAAAAAAGACCAAGTTTGCTGAAAATTTCCCTTAAGAAAGCTATGTCGGCATTCGCTAATTCCGAAATATTTTTATATTTTCCCAGCAGAATATTGTATGGTACAACAATGTCATCAGATTTCGTTTGCTGAAGAAAGAACTCAGAAACTAGAACCAAGAAAGGGTCATTCGTGTATCTCCAGGGGTAGGCACATTTGTTTTTAGAATACCATTCAAGCAAGGCTCTCGCAAGTTTATCTTTAGAAAATGGTGTATTCATTTCACTCAAGTTCTATGCTCAGAAATTTCTGTGTACCATTTTCTTTTGAATCTTCAATGAAGGAACGCGGAACCCTATCTGTTTCTGACATCGCTTGAATGATACGGTCTGCTATTCTTTCTACAACTGGAACCGCAACCGAATTTCCGGCCTGATGGTATAATGATGAATTACTTAATAAGTCCGGCAAAATAAATGAATCTGGAAATCCTTGAAATCTGAAAGTTTCCCTAGGAGTAAGTTTCCTGATCCCAAATCGGTCAAGAATTATTGGAACATTATGGCCACCGCTTCCCATGTTAGCTGTAAGGGTCGGGCACACTCCGCTCTTATTTTCCCTCATATAGACCCGCCTGAGCTGGTATACTCTGTCCCTCCTCTCAACAGACGAGACCATCATTGTGTAATACTGGGAGTTGCTACGGTAGTAATATTTTTCATTCGCCTTTTCACTGGTGTTAACTATTTCATGAATTGTTTTGGTCAATTTCACTGGATCTGGGAAATGAAAATTTGACAAATCCGATTTTTTCCTGAAGCCAACAATGTATATGCGTTCTCTGTTCTGAGGAATATTTCCATAGTACATCGAATTCATGACCTTGTAGGAAAGATAATACCCTTCCTGTCTGAGGGCCTCCCTAATTATTTTGAAAGTGTTTCCACCGTCGTGGGTTTCAAGGTTCTTTACGTTCTCAAGAAATATTGCCCTAGGCTTCTTTTCCTGTAAAATTCTTACAACTTCAAAGAAAATATTCCCTCTGGGGTCAGTAAAACCCTTTTGATAGCCTGCAATAGAAAAGGCTTGGCACGGAAAACCAGCCGTAAGTATGTCAAAATCAGGAACCGGGCTAAAATCTTTGACATCGCCTTCAACTAGGTACGAGTCACCAAAATTGCTTCTATACGTAACGCAGGCATCGCGATCTATTTCATTGGCCCAAACAATTTCCGCACCGCTGTTCTTAAAGGCAAGGCAAATGCCACCAATACCTGCAAAGAGGCTCGCTACTTTATATTTCCCACCAGAATTTGATAGCTCCATGGACAAACAGCAAAAATGAATGTGGATTTCTCTATTAATGACTTTCGTAATAGAGGCTGTCGAGAATCTTAATCAATGCATCCGAAGAGTCTATGTCAGAAGAAAAGAAGGTATTTTTATGCGCTATATACTCATCCCAACCAGAGCTTCTCGAGAATGTTGGCGTCTCTACCAAATAGTTCTTCCCTTTTTGAGTAATTTTCCATTGAAAAGGCTTTCCATTTTTGCATAGATGTAAAAGCTATTTCTGTTGCAGTCTTTTTAAAGAGCAAGGTTATGCTTCCCAACATTTTTGCGCCTTTAATTCCATCAATCTCAGAAATATCTTTAACATACCTAACATCCCCTCCGGCTTCTGCCAAATAAGAATTATTGATCAGGTCCTTCCCCTTGATAACGCCCATAAGACGAAGTTGCCCAATGACCTCATCGTCATCAAAATTTTGGATTTCATATGGGTCCTCCACAAGAGCATCGGGATCGTTTCCTATAAATCTCAGGGTCATCTTAAGTTGCTCCAATACTGCTTTATCAAACAGCTCATCTTTAAAAAAAGCCTTAAGGTAATCGGGAATAAGTTCATATTCTACCAAAACAAAAAATTTCAAAAGGTCCATCTGATCAGTTCTTACAGTCACTAGATAATCGTTTTTTTGTAAGTCTTACCTTCAATGGAGGGCATCCCCTTCAGAATGGTCGAAGAAGTTTGGACATATTTGCTAAAAATTATGGGCCCTATATCATTCATCCCTCTTGTTCCCAAAACATCCGGTGCATTTTTTTGACTTTGATTATCATAGAGGAAATAATCATTAATAACCCGGTATTTTTTCCAATAAGAAACAGTTTGTCGAAGATTAAGGATTATGAAATCCTATTAATCCACCCATCTATAAACCCGCCGAGGAGATCGGCTTTTCCAGAAGTCCCGGAGTGATGAAAAGAATCAAAATCAAATTTATTCATGATAAAATATAACAAAGGGATAAGATCAGATTTATGAACTTCGACTAATTTCTCCCGGACCGCGTTCTCGATCATTTCTATGTCAAGAAAGAATGTTAGATAAAGATGTATTTTGCGGTATTAAAACTCTACTTTTGTTAACAAAATGTTTGTTTCATATTTCAAATATCCTTCTATATCCATTCATTTAGAAACCTTTAATATAAGATTAGGACATTATTTTTGATTAAGTTGCAAATTTGTAGCTAAAATAAATGGGTAGAGTGAAAAATGTCAGATTTGAGTTTATATACTGAGTACAGCAGGAAAGAAGTGCATGATATTTTTGCTCCGTCATCTCCTTTTTATCCTCAGGTTGGACAGTGGGGAATGAACGGCGTGGTGCGAATCTCAAAAGAGAATGATGATTTTGTTTTTCAGATGAGC
>JAKBQK010000107.1 GCA_021835265.1 Thermoplasmata archaeon | reverse complement strand
CCTTATGCCTAACACAGGTATCTTATATTTAGATTTCTGGAGTGCTGTTGATTCTATCACTAATAGTAATAAGGTGGGAAATCTCATTTACTACGTCCTTGAAAATGTAGTTTTTTATTTTGTTTCCTCAAGCGATCGTAGGATATGAAAGCGTATGCAATCCATTATACGATCATGATGATTAGAATGATTTAGGGCTACATAGTCTAGAACTTCCCCTTTTAATGGAAGAACATTTGGATGAGCCATTATCTTTTCCCTTACTGAGTTTAGGTCAGGGATTTTTTGCACCTTATGTCCAGATACAGATTCTTTAATGAGATTATCCGTATCGATAATCCACTGTGTTATAATCCGTTCAATTTTCTCTTTATTCATTGCAAGCTTTTTACTAATGAATGCTACCGATTTGTTATCGCACCTTAGATTTGCAACATCTACTTCATTTTTAGTATTCATAATTGGAAAGTTAATGGTAAATAACAAGTATAAATTGATCCATAGCTTTGGTTTTATCTATACCTTCTATTCTTTGTTTACTAGGAGTTTTTTTGACTTTCTAATTTCATTGTTAATGACCGATACTAAAAGATGATAAAATCTGTCACTTTGAAATAGAAAATTGTTAGATATACACGTTATGAAGCAAATTTATGGGATTATCATTTATTTAGTTTTATGAGCTAAATAAAGTATAGCTGCCCCAATCAAATAGAAAATTCCAGAAAGAGTGAATAACGCTGTGAACCCTTTGGAAGAGGTTTGACCAAAAAATAAGAGTACACTTCCGTAAATAAGAGGAGAAAAGGAGGAAGCTCCAGCAATTGAAAGATAAAAATATGACATATACTTCCCTGACTCATTTTCAGGTATTAGATCACTTGCGACGGCAAATGAAACGCTATAAAAAGTACCATAGGTTGCCCCAATTATTGACCCCAGAATGAGGAAGATATAGAAAGATCTAAAATAAGGAATAATGAATGTAGGGATCGATGCTGCAATTGCATCAGCTATTATAATATTCCACCTCCCCAATCTGGTTGAGAAATGACCTAGTACCATTGCAGAAGCAGATGATACAATGATGACCACTATCCCCGCAATACCAACATAAATCGCAGCATTTGAAAAATTAAGTACCTCTTTGAAAAAGTACAATTCAAAGTATGTAAGCCCTGTTATTCCAGAAAAGACAAAAAAGCTTCCTGCAATTAGTTTCCCAAACTTTATCAAGTTAATTGGAAAGTTTCTTATGTTGGATATATGTGGTAAAGAGATACTGGTATAGTTCATATTGACGGATAAAAAAGTGCTTCTCCTGGCATGTAAAGCAAGTAATGTTCCAGTTCCAGTGATTGCTACACCAGCGGCAATGGCGTAAAAATCATAATTCACAAATGGAGATGATATCAGGTATGATGTAAGCCCAAATCCAAGACCTGTCCCCATAAGGGAGAAAAGTCCATTTATTCCAGCTGATGTCCCTCTCTGATCCTTATTCTGAATTTCTGCCAACACTGGCTGTGTTGCCCCTATTGCCATGTTTGAAAATGCCTGGAGCAGGATATAACCTGAAAGAATTCCTAGTAAGGAGCCAGATATAAATGGCTCTAAAATTAGTGTAAGAATTACGACAACTACTCCTGCGATTATGTATGGGTATCTCAAGGATTTTCCATTTCTCAATCTGTCGCTGAGTATTCCGGCCAAAAGATTTCCCATCATTCCAAGAGCATTCCCCACAGATGCAGTAATTCCCAATATAAACCCCACCTGATTTGGATCAACTACCGCTCCTATTTGAGTAGGAAGTATAAGTGATTCAAGTGAAATCCACAGATAATTAGATCCAAGATATAGCATATTATATCCGAACAAAAATCGATTTTTGACTCTTTGTGACGAGTCCATTTAAAAAATCAATATATTATGCTTCTATTAAACATTTTTAAGTATGATACTCAAATGCAATTTCTTAGTGATGATCCATGCTAAAATCAATAAGGAAAGCTGTGGAAAAAATAGAACGTTTTTGGAATTTGTAGTCAAAGAAAACCATTGCAAAGATAGATAATATATTGTACAATCAAATACTAGCATATTACCACTAAAAGGGTTATAATATCATTTTTCTATTAACAATAATGATATGAAAGGTTTTAGGGAAGATTAATCTATAAATGAACATAAGTGATCTAGGTAAGTAAAGTGATACTATGATTAAAATTATTACTGATTCTACTATAAAAACTGGGGTTGGGAGATATGCACTAAACCTCTCCATTGCACTTTCGGCAGAACTTATTTCCCTCAGAAAGGACAACAGCAAAAAATTGAGTGATTATGGGGGAACAATAATGAATGGTATAAGGACTGGAGGCATAACTTCTGGTTATTATCTTAATGAAAGATACTCAAAATTAGCGTTTAGAAATTGTGAGAGATACCTTAAAAAGAGTCAGGTCGATGATATGATACTTCACTATTCCAATCCAGGCATTAGGAAATTTGATCTTAAAGTCCAAGAAGTGGTTACATTTCACGATCTTTTTCCTCTGAAAAATAAAGGACCGGGGAAGATTGAGAAAATTAAGGTTAAAAATTTTTTGTCCTTTATGAATTCAGGCAATATATTAACAATTTCTAACGTTGTCATGAATGATCTTAAAAGGTATGGATTCAAAGGAAACATTCAGGTTATACATCATCCAGTATCTCAAAATTTTAGAAAATTATCAGAATCAAAGGAATCCATAAGAAAAAAACTCAATTTACCTATTAATAAGAAATTAATTCTCAGCGTTTCAACCGCGGCGTTGAACAAAAATCTTAATGTAGTTCAGAAAACCCTAAAACTCCTTGGGAACAACTACAATCTGGTAAGAGTTGGACCGGAATTAAATAATTCGATTACCTTCCAAAATATAGATGAAGAACAGTTAAACATGATCTATAACGCGTGTGATGTCCTACTAATTCCATCATCATCAGAAGGATTCGGTTTTCCAGTTATAGAGGCTTTTGCAACTGGTCTTCCTGTAGTTGCCTCAGACATAGAAATATTTAGAGAAATCACACGAGATAGTGCAATTTTATCCAAAATCGACCCAGAAGAACTCAGTCATTCCGTGGTTAATGCTATTGATCAAAGAGAAACGTATTCAAATAAAGGCCTGGAAACAGCTAAATATTACAGTTTTGACAATTTTAAAAATAATGTTAGAAGTTATTATTCAAAGAACTTTGGGATAAATTTTAATGAATAGTAAGTTTTTATAAAACACATCCAACCTATATAAATTTTGAAGGAAGTACTTTAATTTAGTTTCCAATAGATTTTTACAATCTTCCAGTCTAATATATTTTGTTTGTAGAAATACCAAGTCTAGTGAAGAGGTGTATACTTTTTGTAATCGACATGAACTCATTCAATTATAGAGAAATTTATCGATTATAAACATTAGCAGCGATTTTAAATTGATAACTTATATGTACTATAATCAATTTAGATAATCGATAAATACGTAATAAAGATTCAAAGATATGGATACAGGAAACTACTCCAAAGATGTACATAAACAATCAAGGTTATGGTTACAAAAGATTATGGGTGATTTAGAAGGAGGTACCTTGGATTTAGATCTCTACAATGATTTTCAAACAGAATTAAAGGATCACATTTTTGAGGAGGAAACTTTTATTTTTAAGATGTTTAAAGAAAATGGGAAATTAAAGAATGAAATCTTAGGATTAGAGACGGAACATGCAGCGATGTGGAGATTGACTAATCTCATAAATTCGGAGATTGAAACGAAAAGATTTCAAAAAATAGAGAAATATTTTGATGAATTATTTCGAATACTTACTCAGCATAATGAACGGGAAGAACAGCTAATATACTCAAACCTCGCCGATTCTATACATGTTGCTGCGAAAAGGCCACAGGATTGGGTTTGCAAAAAGTTAAAATCGTAATTTAATTAAATTGAAAGCGCATCTAAGAATGCACAAAAAATAATCAATTCCGTTTTAAATTATGTTAAAGCATATATCCATTAATTAAATTAACTTATTATGACCCAGACAAATGACTTCTATAAAAGAAAATTAAATGAAGCTGTTGAGAGAAACAGCAGGAATCAAAGTTCAAAGGAAAAAAAATGGAAAGATAATACGTTAGAACCCTGGAACAAGAAGACTAAATATAAGGAGAAGGAATATGTTAATTCGTCTAATATAAATATAAAAGA
The DNA here is from genome assembly GCA_021835265.1 of Thermoplasmata archaeon. The sequence continues at coordinate 2,756 of JAKBQK010000107.1, read as the reverse complement.
CCTTTACACAAAAGAAGACGTTCCACAGAATGAGGAATCCTTACTGGGCTTTCCGGGAGAATATCCCTTTACCAGAGGAGTCTACCCTAATATGTATCGTGGAAAATACTGGACCATGAGGATGTTTTCAGGATTTGGAACACCGGAAGATACGAATTCTAGGCTAAAATATCTCATTTCACATGGGGAAACTGGACTTAGTATAGCTTTTGATATGCCTACTCTTTATGGATACGATTGCGATAATGTTAGGTCAGAGGGTGAGATTGGAAAATGCGGCGTAAATGTAACTTCACTGAAAGATATGGAAGTTGTATTTGATGGAATAGATCTTTCGAAAGTAACAACATCGATGACCATAAATGCCCCTGCGGCAGTTCTTACTGCTATGTATTTTGCAATAGCTCAAAAAAAAGGAATTAGTCTTGATAAAATAGGTGGAACAGTACAGGCTGATATACTTAAAGAATACATAGCACAAAAGGAATGGATTTATCCACCTGAAGCCCACTTGAGAATTATAAGGGATATGATGATTTACTGCACTGAAAATGCCCCAAAGTGGAATTATATAAGCATTTCTGGTTATCATATAAGGGAAGCGGGGGCAAGTGCCGTCCAGGAACTCGCATTCACACTTGCAGATGGTTTTTATTACGTTGACATGGGTATAAAGGCAGGTCTCGATCCGAATAAATTTGCTCCAAGATTGTCCTTTTTCTTTAATTCTTCAATTAACTTCTTTGAGGAAATAGCAAAAATGAGAGCAGCCAGGAGAATATGGGCAACGGTACTAAAAGAGAAGTTTGGAGTAACAGATCCACGTGCTCAGATGCTTCGTTTTCACACTCAAACTTCAGGATATACATTAACCTGGCAGCAGCCCCTCAATAACATCATAAGGACGACTGTAGAGGCTATGGCAGCAGTGCTTGGAGGTACACAAAGTTTACATACAAATTCTTATGATGAAGCCATGGCACTACCATCTGAGGATGCAGTGAAGATAGCTCTTAGAACCCAACAGATTTTAGCCGAAGAAACTGGAATAACTGATACAATAGATCCTCTCGCTGGATCTTATTATATGGAAGCCTTAACCAACAAGGTAGAAGAGGAAGCCTACAGGTACTTTGATAAGATAGAGTCTATGGGTGGTATCCTTAATGCAGTCAAAAATGGTTATATTCAAAGAGAGATAGCTGCAACCTCTTATAGAAGGCAAAAAAGACTCGAATCTGGAGAAGAAATAATGGTCGGTGTTAATAAATATGTTGAGGAAAATGAAAAGCCAATCAATATTCTAAAGATATCAAGGGAAGCCGAAAAGATCCAACTTGCGAGACTAAAAAAAGTTAAGGAACTAAGAAATGAGGATGAGGTAAGAAAGGCACTGGAAGAATTGAGGAATGCATTCAAGGATGAAAGCAAAAATATCATGCCTTATCTTATAGAGGCTGCTAAGGCGTATGCCACAATCGAAGAAATATCAAATGTTGGGAGGGAAATATATGGTGGATGGAAAGAACCAGTCATTGTTTAAGGACAAACCCATAAAAGTTCTGCTTGCAAAACCAGGGATTGATGGACATGACAGAGGAATACTTGTTCTAGCAAGGGCATTCAGAGATGCTGGGATGGAGGTACTGTATGCTGGACTTCTTCCAACGCCAGAGGAGGTAATAGATACAGCTGTGAATGAGGATGTGGATGTGGTTGCCCTAAGTTTATTGAATGGTGCCCATATGACCGTTTTCAAAAAGGTTGCTGAAATAATGAAATCAAGGAATATAGACGACATAGCCCTTGTTGGTGGGGGAACCATTCCAGACGAAGATAAGCCTGAACTCGAAAAGATGGGTATAACTGGTAACTACGGCCCCGGAACGCCCCTATCTGTCATCATAGATCATGTAACAAAAAGAGCCAGTGAAGCAAGGGAGCGAAAGATCAGGTGATTTCACGGATATAGACGATCTGATCAGAAGGATTAGGGAAGGAGATAAGCAGGCGATAGCAAGATCCATTTCACTGGTTGAGGGTGCAAATATGATCCTCAAAAAGGAACTTCTTACTAAACTTTATCCCTACACAGGACACTCTCAGGTAGTTGGGATCACTGGTCCTCCAGGAATAGGAAAAAGTACTCTTATAGGAAATTTATCCTCGCTAATAAAGAATTCTGGGAAATCTGTTGCGGTTTTGGCCATAGACGCCTCCAGTCCGTACACTGGTGGCTCATTGCTTGGAAATAGAATCAGGATGCAGGAACAACTCTGGGAAAATAAAATCTATATGAGGAGTCTTGCAAATAGAGGGACAAAGGGGGGACTTGCCGATTCGGCTCTTGGTTCAGTGAGTATTCTTGATGCATCAGGTTTTGATTATATAATTATAGAAACTGTGGGAGCTGGCCAGGCCGATCTGGACATAATGAATCTAGCTGATACAACTATTCTTATACTGGCTCCTGGACTCGGAGATCAGGTACAGGCTATTAAGGCTGGAATTATGGAAATAGCTGATATATTTGATATAAATAAGATGGATAGAGACGGATCCTATTTTGCAATGAAAGACATCGAGGAGACCCTATCACTCGATGAGAATCGAAGCTTTCCAAGGGAGGTTGTAGGTTCCACAAATACAAACCTAGAAAGTTATAAAGAACTTTTTGCCGCCATAAACCGACATAGAAAATACCTTGAGGGTTCTGATCAACTAGGAAAAAAGAAAGGCCAGACGATATATGGCAG
>JAKBQK010000097.1 GCA_021835265.1 Thermoplasmata archaeon | reverse complement strand
GGGTTTCTCTAGTTTTATTGCTTTTACCAATATCTTTCGGAGAATTATCGCTAATAAGTTTTTCAATCCTGGAAGATTCATGTTGATAATCCAAATCGGATAGCTCAAAGGAAAAAAACGCTTTCTTCATTATTTTCAATTAACAGAATCAGCCATTTATATTTACAGTTTTCGTCTCGTTAAAAAATGAGAAAAACAATTCTAGAATCTCCCAATGCTGAATAAAATGAATCAAAAACCAATGAATGATATGATAATGCAATATAAATACAGATATTACTCTATTAACCTCAACTTAGTATATTCTTGTAATCTGAGAGTTCTAATTTTGAATTGCTTTACTTTGGATATCTTCTAACTAAGGCATGGTATCCATAGCGGAATCTTCCATTGAATCATCACATTTTATTGATTCATTCAGTTCTGTGATTACCCCCTTGTTGAAATGAAAATACATAAGACATTTCCAATTTATCTATTTGAGAATGTGATAAATTATACTTATTCTGTATCCGTTTATTCATTTTATTTCCAATAGAGGAGAGACCTCAAGGTTGATAATACCGTAATATACATCAATATCTTACACAATTTGAAAGAGACATCATCTATGTAGTAAAATTATGAAATAATCCCCACATCTCTGAGAATATAATTTAACCTGTTCAGGAACTGAGTCTGATGCTTTCACTTGTTTATCAGAAGGATAATGATATTTTTAAAGTTCCTTTTAGTAATAGCATCATTTGTGCTTGCATCTTTCCCTGATGGCCCAGTCAATTTCACATTTTCTTCAATGCTAAAACCAATTCATTTGCGACATTTTTTAAGGTGTCATCTCCCATTATTTCTTTTGCATTCTTGTAGTCCGCCAATGCATCTTAAAAAACGACTTCATTCTCATTGATGTGTTGTATTTCTCCCCTCTTTTGATTCTTACGTATTTTCTTTGCTAGTTCAATTAATTCCTCTAGGGTCTATGCATCCTCATTGCTTCTGCTAATGTACCTCTTTACTATATTACCCAGAAGTCCCTCAAATGATCTGTCCTGACCAAAGCGTTTCTTGAGTCTTAATTTTATTTGGTTGATCAACAATTTTTCCAGTTCTTAGAAAGCAAGGTTCTTACTTTTTAACGTTTTAATTTCATAAAGAAACTGAACAGACAGAACAGATGTGTCAGGTTTTTCAATTCCTGCAGCTTCGAAAATGTCGATTACCTGCCGGACACATTTGATTTGGAAAGTATCTGTTTTATAGCAGAATCGGTATTCTTTTAATCTCTTTCCGAATCTTCACTGTTCTTCAATATTTCTGCTCTGACTGCCTGAAAAAACCTCTTTCATTTCTGAATATATTGGATTCCTTGCACGAAACACGTAAGGCATATACCCTATAGAAAGAACAAGAACATTTTCATGAAATCTTTTCTTTCCCCTTAAATCCTCACATTTTCACGTTCTAAACATATTGGTTATATGTGCATTTCTGATGATATGATCTATTTTCTTATAGCGTTCGGAAAAATACATCAACTTTTTCTTCATTATGCTCGTGATTGAACTTGTTGACCAATAATAAGTAAATAAAATTGATCAGAGAGTAAGGAAATCGGCGAATATCCCAACATTAAAACAGCGAAGTATTATTGGGATTTAGTTAATAGAGAGTAACTCTCCTTTCTGAACTGAACATAATCCTTTCTTCGCTCAGATCTAGGAATTATCCATCTTTTTATGGCAAATTCTGCAATATTGTCAGTGTTTTTGTTATAATATTTAATCTGCTTGGTATCTCCCCTCAAAAATTCAATGCTTTTTGTTCCCAATGGTACAAGAAACAATTCACGCTTTACATTATGGTAAATTAGATTCTGGGATAGATTTAACATTTTAAGGCCTGTGCGTATTACGGTTCTTCTGTTTCTGGTTCCGTTCCCCCACTTAGGGTTTTTGAGATATTCAGCTTTAGAATGAGCCAGTTCAAAAAGATCCTGATAAACACCATTTATAAACTGAAATTCTCCGGAACCGTTTGTCCAGCCCACATGAATAAATTGTGAACCATCTTTAATTTTGATCCGGTCATAAACTGAACTTTTTCCCAATGCAGATGCGGTGGTAATTGCAGCCAGTTTACCGTCAAAAATCTCGTTTGATATTCTGGTAGGTTTTCCACCGTATTTTTGTCTGAAATCATTAGATATCCTTGATGAAGTAATAAGAGCACCTACGAGTTTTCCACCGAGGAGTAACGAATAAGGAGGTACTGCCCCAAGGACGAAAGCATCCATGACATGCTTTAGCCTTTTTTTCCTGACTTCTGAAGACCATCCTATATAACCGTCCCTGTCCTTTAACCCGAAAACAGGATCAGCAAGCCCGATAATTCCAATAAGGGCAGTATTCCCCCTGTCATAAACAAGATAACGGAGGCGCCTGCCGTATCCTGATGATATTGGTATAGACCAGTGAAGTTTAGTCCAGTTGAATACGTCACCTTGTTCCCTGTTTTCAATTGAAATTAAACACGGTTGTATGTTATTTATGTCCAGATTCTTTCCATCTATGATGTATTTATCCAGCATCTGTCCATCGTTCTTCAAAATAAAATTGCTCTTCTTTTCCCTGAGATATTCTACAGCGTTATTATGCACTTTTCTGAAATACTCTTTCTCTTCTGGCACTATTAGTGTTTTATTATCTACAATTGAAAAACCACTCTTCTTTAACCCATCAAGTACTCTATTTCTCAGAATTTTCAATTTGAGTTCGTCATACCGAAACTCCGTATTTCCTGGATTATTAGATGCTTCCATATTTGACATTACAATCAAGGCCTAAAGCTTTTGAATCAAAGACAATCCCTAATGATTGAAATTCAAGTCGATAAATTCAAACGGAAACTTCAATGATGTAAAGAATAGTGGTGTTCCAGAGAATGACAGAGGAGAAATAGGGCCAAAGGACATGAATGAATATTCCGGAGTACCGAGTCCGCTTTGTGGGTCTTTGAACAACTGATATAACGCAAACGAATCTTCTGATCCGCCTATTATTTCCCTTAAAGCTTGTCTTTCTATACCATATGCCAAGCCAAACCCGAAAATATAAGCTCTTATTTGGTTTATAATCTCCTTGTCTAGACCGGAGAGAGTTTGACTTATGAACATCCAACCCAACCCATACTTCCTTGTGGTTCGAATACCATCAATAATTGTTGCCTTTAAATCAACAGAAATTTCATCTTCTCTGTCCACTTCCCTTGGGGCTAACCTATGTGCCTCATCTATCACTATTAGGGCATTAAGCAATCGGTCTTGCTTAAATACTTTTTCCGCTGAAGTTACCATAGAGTTTAACAGTTGGTTTATTACGATCTTCCGAATTTCATCATTCCAAAAAAGATCTTCAGGAAGATCACCCTCAGACAGATCTAAAATAATGAATTCTCCAGTTGAAGACTCCACCATCCTCTTTACCAAATCACTAATTTTCTCCTTTTGCGTTTCTTTTCCATAAGAAAAAAGATTGCAAATTCCCAACCATAACTTGTACATCTCATCTTTATTCGAGGTTTGCAGTGAACCTTTAACTTTTTCTTGAAGATCTTTAGTGCTGTATATGAATTTCATGACACTGTCTTCTTGCATTGTTCCCCAGACAGCATCAAAATTTTCACGTTTGTAATATTCCCAAGGTGGTATTTTACTTTTAGGGGAAAACAAAAATTCTCTCTTTTCTCCTTTTAGAATCGACCCAATTTGATCTGCAGCTCTAGAACGATTATCCGGATGAACTATTCCTATCTTTCCAAGAAACGGAGAACCTATTAAAATGCGTTTAAATAATTCATCGCCTGTTAATATTAAGTTATGAAGCCCGATGAATCGAATTTCTTTGCCGAATTTATCCTTAATCAAAGAAACTAGTGCTTTATCTTTCTTGATTTTAGTAAATTCTCCCTGTGGATCTAATATGAAAATTGACATGGGGGGGTTTTTTGCATAGCCAAGAACAATCATTTTTGAAAGTACTGATTTACCTGAACCTGTTTTCCCAAACACTCCAATATGATATGCTTCTCCTGCCCCTCCTTTTTCATTTCCAAAGTGCTTAAACCACATAGGTAGCTTTATGTTGGTCCCATATGCATGTCCGAGAAATGTTAATTCATCGGGTAGCCTGTCCAAGAGGGCTAACATCATTTCCTCTTCCATTAACCGGATAGAAGTGCCTGTTGATGGTACAGTGCCAAGCATGCTAGGTTCAGTCCTGTCCGAAATTGAGAACACGCTACTAACTGACATTTTTCCATAATGATAATCCTGTCGTTCAGTCACTGGTTGAACGCTTCCCCTCTGTCTAATAAGGCTCCTCATTGTTGGATCCTCGGCCCACACATTTCTCATCCCGACTTCAACTATCTGACCTAGGGCATAATGATCTTTTCCATCTTGCAAATAGTTGAACATACATAGACTACCGACGAGTCTTTTTCCTACAGCAGTTCCAAGAATGTCCGCTGAAATCTCCGTAGTCTTTGATGGTGAACCAATTACTCCAACTCTTTCTGACCTATCGAATATCTCTTTAATTTTTTCCATATGAGACTTTTCCATATTTATCCCCTTTCTGTTCTGTATGAGTGCATTCCCATGTAAACGTCAGTTATGTCTCCCGACCAATTATCAGATATCTCCTGAAAAGCAGATTTTCTGATGGCAGGGACAGCAGTGGACAGATGTTTAACCATTCTATCAGCAAGATAGAGTGGGTATGGCTCCATAATTGATAGCGAAACGGTTTGTATTTCAATTGCCTCAAAAAGTGTACGCAATCTGTTATTGTTATATGCCACAGATTTAGGTATTTCTATCCTTAAAACGGGAGAATAACTTGTTGGACGGAAATATATGACACTTACATTTGGAAGAAGGTCTTTGGTTATTGAGTCTACCTTCCTTTTTATGGTGTCAGTGAGTTCGAATTCCTTTGGAAAATGAGACAATATTAGATGGGGATCATCATTAGAAGATGAGTTCAATGGACCAACATATTCTCCTGCTTTAAGAATAAAATTTAGTAAACCTCTATCTTCATAATGGGAAAATCCAAGTTTCTCGGCAAGTTCATTTTTGGTAGTATATTTAGGAATGGCAGCATAAATCTTGTCTGTTCTCTTCGAAGTCAGGATCTCTTCATATGCATTAATCACATCATTGAAATTTGGAAATCTAACCCTATCCTCGTTAATCGAATCTTTTCCGTTCAAAAAGATGCTTTTCAAGGAATCTGGTATGGATTTCATTTTGACCGCAGCGTTGTTCAAGAAGATTAAAGGAGTTTTCATCGAACCATCCATGAAAACAACATCGTGCGGTGCTTTAACTGTTAGGAAAAGTTCTAACTGAGCAGAAATTCCTCTAAGTACTTGCGAAGTATCATCGTTATGCCTAATCGATTCGATGTGTGAAAAATAACGCGGTCTTGGCCAGTTCCTTCTTTCCGGACCAGGAGGAGTGAGACCTTCAACAGCAACTGCAGCGACACATGCGAAATCCATAGAAAGCATCCTTTCCATAGTGTAGGAACCGTCAATTCCTGCAGAAGTTGGGTAAGTCCTCGAATTGTCAATTTCGCTGTAATTTTTTAGATTTCCGCTGTCTTCAAGAGTCTTCCTGATTTTGTCCTTTGTATCGACTATTTCTTTAAATTTTTCAAATAAATTAACAGAAACCATCCTAGAATTAGAGAGCATTTCTTCTACTAACCCTTCGGGAAGTTGCTCAAACGGATTCGTCCCATCTTCCATTAATTTTCACCTTATAATGCCATAGTTACTTTGACGTTAGGTCAGTTCCTGATTCCTATTTCCTCGTATTCATTTTTTTCATTTCCAATTCTATTCTCCATTTTTTCATTCCTTCAAATTTTCCCCTTTTTCTTCGAATTTCATCAATGTTTCAATCCACTTCCAAAATTTTCCTTCACTTCTGTGACTAGTTTTTTTAGATATCGAACATAAATCCTACAAACGTTTTCCAATGAACTGTCAATAATTTCCTTCCCTAAATGATTTTTTGGAATGTTATCAACTGTCATCCAAGTTTTACCTATATCACGAGGTAGATCAACGTAAAACTTGCTCTGATCTCCTTCAGGTCCTTCAACAATCCATCCCGAACCTCCGTTTTGATCACCAATGAAAAAACCTTTTGCACCCGGTGGAGGTGGCCCGAAACGCCGAAGATCATTTGGTAAATTTAGGTGCGAGATTTGAACAACGTTACTTGGGATTACCAGCCTCTCCTTTTCAATCTTATTTCTCATTTCCTTAAAGAACTGAAGAAGTTCATCTTCCTTCATTTCTTTTTGCTTGGATTCGTACCAACTTTCAAAATCAGGAATACCTTTTAAAGCCTTCTGTAAATGAAAAGTTACCATTCTGCCATAAGTAACAATGTTCCAAAAGGCCTGAACTCTTTTTGGATTTCCATGCTTCTGAAGATCGTTAAGACAAGACACTAACAGAGTGATATCTTGATCCAAGTATGAAAGATCATTTATTTTTTTACTTTCATCCAAGCTTTTACACCTTCAGGACACTTTTAAATTTTAAGATCTTTTTAAACAACTTTATCACCATTTTCAGTAAACATGAACGCATTTCAGAAGAAGATATGATACATTGTCGATTTCAGATTCTGTCAATTTTATTATTTCAAGGCCTTTCAGATCTTTAGATGAAACTGGTATCTCTTCTTTGATCTGCTATAAAACTGCATTTTCTATCCTTCTCAAGAACATTAGGATCAACGTATGTTTGTAATAAAAAAAGTTCTCTAGAGTGGCCTTAGCAGCAAATTTTGCATTCATAACGCGCACGATTACAAATTGACACCTGTGAGTAAAAGATGCTTTGAATGTTTTGCTTTTCAATATAATTTTTCTATCCCCTATATCTGTTTGGAACTCCCTATCTTGATTAAAAAAATATGAAAATAAAGGACTGAAATATCTTTTAGGTA
>JAKBQK010000187.1 GCA_021835265.1 Thermoplasmata archaeon | reverse complement strand
GCAGACATCTTTGAAAACATGGTAAAAGAGGTCAAGGAAAGAACTGGTTGGGACAGCATTGATTATATAGAACTCATTGGAAACTACAGTAAAGGGAGGGAATGCACTGCAAAATCAGGTGACAGGGCTTATAAATACTATTTCAGAACTTATTCCGACGGAAGAATGATGTCATTTGAGGGCAGGAATTGAATTCTAATTGTTCAACATTTTAAAAATATAAATATTAATTTCTTTCCAAGTTATTGATAAGATATCGGAAAGAGAGTAAAATTAAATTTAGATGAATCCATAGAAAAAAGTTTCAAGGAAATAGCCAGATTGAAACATTGAGGTAAAAAAGTTTTTATGCTAAGGTAATTAACGAAGCACTTGATAAATAGTGAAAGAATGATAATAAGTTGATTCTAAAGAAAATATCAGGGAATTAGACAAAGAAATTAAGATGGAAAAAAAGGATTTCAAAGACTCTTCCCTGACTAAAATTCGATATATAAACTCTAGAATAGTTTTGATACATAATTTTGATTTAATTCATTGAACCCCAAGAAAAATTATTCTATTTATGTTTAATTTTAAACTTATTTTTCCACAGATATTGTTTAAGAGATGATGCAAATTAGATAATATTATGTAAACCACATTCATTATTAATCATTGCTCTTTCCAATAATTTTTATATCCAATTATACATGAAAAATATTTTGCACATTTTATGAAAAATTTAGAAACAAAGTGCAAAAGGTATTTTAAAGTAATTCTAGTAAATTATCTAAAATTGGATCAATCACATGGAAAGGTTAGGAAATTTCAAAAAATAGTAGTGTAAACTCGTTATTAAATAAATTTTTTAGCTATTATGCAGATAAGATCATAGGTTGCTTTTTCTATGTTATTATTGACTTCACATTCCCAAATTCTAATTGTTTTCCAACCAAGTTCTTTAAGTAAACCCTCCACTTCGATATCTCTGGCTTTGTTTCTATTCAATTTCTTTTCCCAGAATTCTCTTCTCGAAGTAGGAATTTTTGATAAGTTACAACCATGCATGTGCCAGAAACACCCATTCACAAAAACTGCAACTCTCTGCTTCGAAAATAATAAATCTGGTTTACCTATAAGCGTTGAGTGCAATTTATATCTATATCCATTTGCAAATAAATACTTTCTAACTTTCAACTCGAGTGAAGTATTGGTTGATTTTATTCGTGACATATTCCAACTTCTTTTAATTTTTGAAATTTTGTCCAAATTATCACCCTATATTATTCTTCAAGTAAATTTACGTTATTCTTTTAAATCTATTGTGAACCTATATTTTTGATTTTTTATTTTAAAACTTATTCATTTGAATTTATATTTTGATGTTTATTGCACCTTTAACTGCTTGGTTAAAAATGTCATCAATAATCTCAGCTATCTGTTTTGCAAGAAATGGTGGAACTGCATTACCAACTTGAACATACTGTGCTGTTCTTGGCCCGCAAAAAAAATAATTATCCGGGAATGTTTGAATTCTCGCCACTTCACGAACAGTCAAGCTCCTGCACTGCATCGGATCGGGGTGAATGAAGTAATGTCCATCTTTGCTTATGTGTGAAACGACAGTTTTACCAGGTAGATTTGAAATTTGAACTCTAAATCTATCTGAAAAATTCCCATTTCCAGTTAATGCCTCTCCAACGCTAGCGTGGTTCGGTAATAGATCTTTTGGAAAATCTTTTAGTTTTGGGCTTGTCTCATATATCTCTGCATAACAAGCTGCAAAAAAGTACCTAAAAAGATCAGCATCTAAGTGATTTCTGGATATGTGATTGCAGACACCTGACAAATTTTTGTCATTGTACCACGAAGAATTGTATTCAGTCCCAACGGATGCACTAATGAATTCTCCTCCTTTGCCTAATTTTGGAGGATTAATTTTACAAAGGTACTCTTTCATGTTACTATGTAGAGATTCCCTATAGTTTTTATCAGAATTTCCTGCGATCCAATTGCTTTTCAATTGTGAATGAAAGATATCTTTCCAAGCAATGTCTGAATCTGGCTTTTCAGAAAGTCCACTCCTGATGGGGGGAAGATCCGATATAACACTAGATATAGGAACTGTTTTGGTCTTTTTCAAAGGTATAATGCTGGTCACAGGTAAATCAGATCTTATTCCAAGGAGAAAAACACGGTGCCTTGTTTGGGGTACACCGTAATTTTCCGCCCTTATTACAGCATCTCTCATATTGTTCTCATTAAGTAATAATCCGGTTTTTAACGAGAATATGCGATATTCAGCATTTGGATGTACCAGCAGATCTCTTCCTTCTTTCTCCAAAGCAATTGATGGATATTGTAAATCATTTAGTATCAATCTAAAAATTTCTTTTTCCCCAAGTTTTGCAGATATTATCCCTTTCACATTTTCCATTACGAAAACAGCCGGCGTGTAATCTGCCAAAAATTGTAAATATTCGACATAAAGTCTCTGTCTTTCATCATTTTCAGGGTTGTAATTTTTGTTACCTGAATTTCTAGATCTTCCAACTAAGGAATACGCTTGGCAAGGTGGTCCTCCAATAAGGACTGTTGTGGAATCATTACCAAGTGTTGGTAATACCTTTTTTCGGATTTCTGAAACCGAAGCACCAGATGGACCAAGACCAACCATCCAAACTTTTTTGGATGCATTTTCAGCCTCTTTTGGGAATAAATTAAAAAGTTCATTAATTGAAATTTCACCACGAATAAAATCATAATACTCTTTTGGTGGTTTGCCAGCAAACTCTCTGAAGAATGTCCTAAGTTTGAGGGTTTCGAAAGCATAATGTTCCTTCTCAATGGACATTACAATGTTGAAAATATTTTCTCCTTTTAGATTTATATAAGATGTAAATCCCTCGCTCAGACCTCCGGGCCCAGCAAAGATATCAATTACGTTAATCATTCTTACCATCCCAATTCTCTATTGGAAATTCATTATAGTAAATTATGGATAGAAAAGCATTTCACGAAGGCGACTTCCATTTATCAAATTCGCTAGGTAGGAGATTCAATATCTCTTCAGAAGTAGCTGTATATATATCATAGTTAATTTCAAGTTGGCCAAGAACGCTAATAAATCTACGAAGTGTGCCAGTTTTATTCCTCGTCTGGGAACCCCGTTTAGCTTTTCCAGAAACGGAATCCCAGTATAACAAATGAGCGGCTTCAATAATGGATTTGTTAGAGACTATATACCCGGAAGATGCTAATTGCTCAACAAAGTCATTATGTTCATTAATATCACATTCAAGAAATAAACGTGATAGTGACTCTCCTAATCCTGTATACAATAGATATGCTGATGCTATAGAGTGTCTATAACTTCTTCTGTAGCTGGGAACATACACATAGGAGTAATATTCTTTGACTTTCCTAAAACCTGCATCCTTTGGAGCTAATCGATCAAACCATGCATAAGATAACCATGTCCAGAGTCCTCTATCACCAATCACTTCTGATCTATGTATTGAATTTTCTGTAAAAACTTTGTCAAGATATTGAGCTAATTGCATCCTTGTGCTTATTGGATTTATGTCATCTAGCATGACACATTCTTTACCATATTCATACGAATATTCCCCCGTATTGTAATCAGGTTTTTCAAGTGTTCCATCACTTTTTAATTTACTGAGATATTCTTGAAAGGCTTTTATACCTGCAATATTCATTACTTTAAGTTTCATTTCTTAACCTCCAAAACTACAGAATTAACATTTTCCAATAATTTTAATGAATCACAAAAATTGTCAATTACATCATTAGTCCATTTATCTAGAAGTTCTTCATCAAAATCAACAGAATCAACATCGGTAGAAGGTATTTTTACTCCTTTTTTCAGCTGTTTTAATAAAAATTTAAACCAATTAGAATAAGCACTGTCCTCATCATCTATTTGAGCATGTTCAATGTAAATCATTCTGTATACAATAAAGCGAATTACTTGCGGTAAAATCAACAATTTAAATATGGGATCCGTGTCTAATTTTTGTTTAATGTCAAATAGTCGACTATTTAGAATTAGAACGGGTTCGTCAGTTGAAAAGTCCAATCTCCATGCTTCGCTCATTTCATCTGAAGTTTCAACTGGAAGAATTGAAAGTTTTCCATTACCCTGTGTTCTTCCATTTACTCCATATTCCGGGGTCAGTCTATCAGCGACACCCAATATACTTCTATTGTGTTCCCCTGGCGAGACCACTAATAAGCGAAAATTAACATTTGCGAAACTTGCAAATTCAGCAAGAGATCTGTCGCTTGGTTGAGATAGCTGTCCTAAAGATCCAAAACTAAACCTTTTTTTCTCTGTCTGGTAGTAAGCTTCCAGAAATACTTCTGAATCTTTTGGAAAGTCAAGATTATTAAGATTCAATTTTGCTCTAAATTCATATTGAGAGGTCCTTTCGTTTTCCAATTGAATACTGATGCAATCCCTTCCAATCCTTATTCTGTTTGTAAAATTAAACTTCCTTATTGGCATTTGATTCCCTCCCTGATTTAATAATTTTTGCACTTACATATAGATCTCGATTTTTATCAAATCCACTAGCTTTAAAAGCAAATGTATAATCATCAACTCGAACAATTGCCGTATTATTGTACTTTTGAATTAGTTCGCCATTCCCTTCAATTTCTACCTTAATAGGTTTTTTAGATAAATCAAAATCCTGATCCGTATATTTTTTAATGGGATTTCCACGTCTTACCACATATGCCGTTTCGATCTTACAATCAAATGGAAAAATTATTTTTTCACTTCCTTGCAACTTCGATGACTCATCGTTCAAATAGACTGAGAAACCGTCTGTTGTTTGATTAATCTCTAGTAATCTAGGATTCTTTTTAATAACGGGAACTTCTGAACTAGAAACCCTTGGGGTCGTTACATTGCGTTCGACATCTATATAAAATACATCTTCTAATAGATTCATATCCCTTCTCGTTGGACTCTTTCTAAGTAAATCGAGAATTTTACCCGGACTTTCAAGTATAAAGGAAAGCAATGATTTTCCCTTTGAATATGTTTCTATGAAATTCTCTGTTCTCGAACTCCATTTAGTATGAGATGGATTTTCGGCATCGCCCAAGAATTTTGCAATCTTTTCATCCTCTGCAATTAGCATTATTACTAGTCCTCTTGCATTTATATTTATGGCATCAGTAACTAAAATACCAGATCTCAGACAAAAAACTTTTGAATTGAAATTATCAGAGTCTTTTAATTTAGTAATAACTATATCATAATAGGAATTGTACGAATGGTTGGAAGATTCGTATATTATAACAGGAATTCTAAGTTTGATCACAATTTTAGAAGTTAAATCCTCGAACAATCGCCTTAAATTTTCAAGATCTTCACCAAATGATTTTTCGGTTATTTCGGGTTTTGATAGATTTTCAATAGAAAGTTCACAGTGAATTTTTGTAGAAGGAACCTGTTCGAAAATTCTTGATAATTGATAATATTCGGAATACTTACTTGAATTTTCTGAGTTTCTACTTTTTAATAATTCAATGATATTATTTTTGTTAAGTATGGTTTCTTTATCAGAATCCCCTGCTATATGTTCAGAAATATTGACTCTTACTTTGTCTGTAACTATAGAGTATAGATAATGATCAAGTATTGCCAAGAGTATTGAATCGTGATCAATTTCCTGTAAAGGAAAAGGAATTACAATCGACAATCCATTAAATTTCTTTCGATTCAACTGAAATATTTTTTCAAAATTATTAATTTCATCACTTTCGACAATAGGTTGAAATTCATCGGAGGTTACAAAAAAACCGTCTGAATTGTAAAATACGTTTTCAACCGTGTGAGGTTTAAGCAGCACTCTACCCATTAATATCTTGTTCTCATTATCTTCCCTAACTGTTAGCCCCCAAAAAGTCTTTATTTGTGAAGATGCAAAAAATGTATATTTTCCTAAACCCCATCTTCCCCCTGATTTTCCACCCTTTTTCATAACCCCGTCTGACCACCAAAAATTATAAAAATCTCCATCCTGAGAGTTAATGTTGTTTTGATCTGGGTTTCCGGTCAAACCTGTTGTGTTAAAATCCTCTATGGACAAATATGGAATTCCGGATGACCCTAATTGTGAAGAAACATTTATTCCTGAAGAAGATAAATGTTCCGGTAATTTTTCTAAAAGTGATTTTTCCAAATGCAAACCCGTTCTACTAAGTCTAAATCTAACCATTACTATTTCTTGATTGTGATCTTTTGCATCAACAGAATTTTGAATTGCCTCTCGCACTATTGCATCCACTTTTGTTGAATTATTGAAAAATTCATCTATATGCGAAGTACGGCGAACATAACCAACACCAAGTTCTTTGAAAAACCAACCTGCCATCTGAATTTACCAATATGATAAAATCTAATTACATATAAATTATTCGTATATGTATAGTCCCCCAAATACTCTTAACTTTGTTCTAACCCTCGTAACATTATATCGAAACATATCACCATTTTAAATCGTAATAAATAATGCAGTGATAAAGTAATTTCAATAAATTGAATTATCTTTCAAATTGACACAACTTATTTTTTTTAGATTTTTCATTTATGGGGATAACGGTCAATTACTCACTGTTCAGATCCTTAGCAAATTCCTAACAAAAATGCGAAATGTAGAGTTCTAGTTTGGTCTGGGAATGAATGTCTTTATGTGCCCTCATTCAATCCATTACTATTTTTATGTGCTTTCTGAAATTGATAATCCATATCTATCGACTCCTCAGATATCTATTCTTTAACAAGCTAGAATACGTTTCCCTGTAACTATGTTTATTTTCTATTTATTTACTAGCCATGCATTTATCGTGTGGTTGGAGTATTTAACGAAACTTTTTTTTATTAGTTATGGGTCTGCCCGGATTTGGACCGGAGTCTCCAACTCCCGAAGCTGGAAGGATACCAGGCTACCCCACAGACCCTTGAAAAGGTAAATGTGTATCAGGATATTTTATTTTCCATAGCTGTTGAGAC
>JAKBQK010000014.1 GCA_021835265.1 Thermoplasmata archaeon | reverse complement strand
CTGAAAAGATTGTAAAAATCAGCAAAATTCAGAATGGGTTAAAAGTCGAACTTGAACATACAACAATTGAAGTTGATTCTGTATTCTATGCCATTGGTATTGTTCCAAACACGGGTTTCCTTAAGGGATCTGGAATAAAACTGAGCGAACAGGGACTCATTGAGGTAAACTCCCATATGGAAACAAATGTGGTTGATATTTACGCTGCAGGGGATTGTGCAACGTCTATCAATAGAATAAGTGGAAAACTGGAGGCTCAACCACTTGCACAGATCGCAAATAAGATGGGAAGGATAGCGGGATCAAATCTTGCTGGAAAGGAGATGGTATTTCCTGGAGGATTAGGAACCACTCTAGTAAAGGTGTTTGATTTTGAACTTGGATTTTGTGGGTTAAATGAAGTGGTTGCGAAGAAAGAGGGCTTTGCACCAGATGTAAAAATAGTGAGGGGAAAGAGTAGAGCAAATTACTATCCTGGAGGCAGCACCCTGACACTAAAGATAGTTTATGATAAGGAAAGCAGACGTCTTCTTGGAGCTGAGGTATGTTCA
Source organism: Thermoplasmata archaeon (assembly GCA_021835265.1). Next base: position 6,498 of record JAKBQK010000014.1, on the reverse strand, counting down.
ATGGATAATGGGGCATGGAGATTGAACACCTTAGAAACTGCCATATATTCAGGAATGACCGTTGATGATTTGTTCTATAACGATCTGGGCTATACACCCCCATTCGGTCCTGTCTGGGACCCAATAATTATAGCTGCAAGCTTGACCATGAGGGATTGATATCAGAATACCAGTCTTCTCTCATATTTATTGACAGAAATGGCGAAAAGATACCATGCTTTACTTCAAGTCCAAGTAGGGCGCAGTTGAGAAATGTTCTTGGCTTTGGAACCAAATTGAGTTTTTGATGAATAATTGACCACATAACACCCCCATGTGTAACGAGTAATATTTTCTCATTATCCTTTGAATTATTCAGTATATTATCCATACACTTTTCTATTCTCTTGTGAAAGGTTGAACTGCTTTCAACGCCCGGAATGAAATCAATGTTTGGCGTTACTGGAGAAAAATTCATTGAAACGCCAAAATTTCTCATTATTCCTTCAGAATCCAACCCTTCGATTCCCCTGAAATTTCTTTCACCTAGACATTCGTCTATTATAATTGGGTATCTTGAATCTTTACCTGTAACCATTTCTGCAGTGTCAATACATCTTTGGAATGGACTACAGTAAACCCTTTCAGGGTCAATTTTAAAAATAACATCTTTAATAGCCTCAGCCTGCTTCCTGCCATCTTCGTTTATATGGCTATCCTCTGGACAATACCATAATCCTGCCTTATTGCAGTCTGTTTGTCCATGCCTCAAAATATATATTTTCCCAGTAAAATCATTACCCATTCCATTGGCTTAATTCTTGATGTAATAAAATTTTTCCCAATGATATATGGATATTATGTTTTAAACCACGAATATTTCCAGTAAAGTATAATATCATAGGCTGCTTTTATACCTCCAGCAGCGAATATTAAAGATGATGGTAACAGGTCAACTGCAAGACCTCCAAGAAGTGGACCAGGTATTTGTGAGGCAGATCTGGCAGAGGTAAATCTTGAATTTGCTCCTATTCTGCTTTCTTTTGGTATAAAAGTGTTGATGAAACTATCCCTCGCTGGCACATCCATCTGGCTGGTTGTCTGGCGCAGGTACAAAAATGCCTCACTCCATAAAAGATTATGAACAACTGGCATGAACAGGAGAAAACCATTACTTATCAGGTGAGTGAAAACCATTGTCCTTATCAACCCGATGCTGTTCTGTATCCTAGATGAAATCAGAATAGATATGGCCGTTAATATATTTACAACCAGGAAGATTGCCCCCGCAGTACTAAGATCTACATTATATACAGCCTTGAACCACAGGGTGAGCATTGATGTGGTTATAAGGCCTCCTCCAATGGAATCCATGGAAAATAAAGCAGTCAATGTTCGAATATGACCCTTCATATCTTTAGATATTTCTGGGCGATCACTTTTCTTATGATATACTGGAAATTCAATCAAAAGATAGAAAAACAGTTGTGTTACAGCTAGAAGCATATCCATAATAAAAATTTCCTGAAATGTTATGGTGCTCAATATGAATAGAACGAGTGATCCAATTGAGGCTGCTCCATAAGAACCAAAATTATAAATGGAGAAGGTACGGTTCTTAATTTTTTGGTCAACTTCATAATGACTAATTGTGTATTGTTCTATAGGCTGATAAGCTGAAAGGTCCCTTCCACTTAAGGATATACCACCTACAATCACACCTATCACATAGAACACTGGATTGTGAAAAATTATGAGAAGAACAAATCCAATGATCAGAAACGAGGATAACAGGATTGATCTCAATTTGAGTGATTTATTAATACGTCCGTATAATATTACAAATATACTGGTAGAGAGAAGACTCAGAAATAATACCAGACCGATCTCTATCGAATTATAATGGAAAGAAGCGAGATAATAGGGCGAGCTAACAGCCATCGTAATGAAAATAAATGATCTAAAAGACTTTGTTAGAGTAAGCAGACCGGATTGCCTGTTCATTTCCCATAAATACATCTATCATTAAAAATAGTTTTGAGAGTTTTATCTCTTTATGGCTCGATCCTCCTTTCCTCTTGCGAATGAGAATAATGCACCTACAAGTAGGATTGCAAGACACACAAATAGGGCTGATCGTATTCCACCTAATAATGCAGATGAAACAGATGGACTCAAACCACCATCCAATTCGCTTGTGCCTGCAAATACCTCATATGCAACATATCTTGAAACGCTGAGACTTGCTATGGATATAGATACTATGAAACTACCCAGCATTCCAATGTTAGACATTGTTCTCAGGAACCCTGATGATAAACCATAGAGGTCCCGTGGTGAATTAGCCATTACTGCACTGTTGTTAGCAGGGAAAAACAGTGAAGAACCAATTCCTGTGAAGAATGATCCAATTATAATTATATCCAGTGTTGAATTCACCTTTAAAGTGGAATATATAAGAATTGCCACGCCCATGATAAGAAGACCCGAAGTTGCAGGGATCCTCGCTCCTATCCTGTCCGCCAATCTTCCAAACAGTGGACCAAGGATACTCCCTACTACATATCCAGGGAGAAGATACAGTGAGCTAACAAATGGTGTAAGATCCCTTATTCCCTGAAGATACATTATTAGAAGGAACACAACAGATAGAAAACCAAGACTCTGCAAAAAAGCAGAAATGATTGAATAACTCAAGACACGTATTTTGAAAATTCTGAATGGTATGAGTGGCTTAGAAACATACCTCTCTACGGCTATAAAAGCCAAAAGTACAATTGTACCTACAAGAATGAACATTTCATTATAAAATGTTAGACCATTAGAAGTTATATCAACACCTCCATATGCCAGAATTGCCAGTGATGCAGCCAGAAGAGTTGCCCCAGGGATATCCAGTTTGTTAGGAATTTTCTGCCCAGGATTAATATTCTGTATTGCATAGATGAATGCAAAAATTCCAATTGGGACGTTTATATAGAAAATGTACTGCCAGCCAATAAACGTAGTTATAATTCCTCCCAGAACTATCCCAAGCATGGCACCAGAGTTGAATCCGATTGCGGTGTATCCGAAAACTCTGCCCCTCCTCTGTGGTGGAAAATTATCAGCTACTATTGCTCCACTGTTTGACTGAATCATAGCAGCGCCAAATGCCTGGATTGCCCGGAAACCGATTAACTCATATATAGTGGTAGAGGCTCCACTCAGTGCAGAACCAATGGTAAAAATTCCAATTCCTGCCGTGAATATTTTTTTTCTAGTAACTATATCACCAAGCCTTCCAAGCTGGGTTGTCCCAACGGCAATTACAAGCAGATAAATCAGGATGACCCATATTGACAGAGAAAGTTGAGTTTTGAAATATCCGTTTATGGTTGTAAGGGCAAGGAGAACTATGGTGGAATCAATTGCACCCATTAGCACTCCGATTAGAAGTACAAGTATCAGTTTACTCTCTCTTTCCATGGAGGGATATTCTATTTTCGATATTTAACTTAATTATAGATAATATTAAAATTTCCCATAAAACCACTATATATAACGATAAATTGGTCTGGTTAGTCAACCTGCAAAACGGTTCAATATTACAAAGTTTATTAATCTTGATTATAGGAAATGTTTAATTAGTGGCAATGTAATAATATACTGATAAAATGGCTATTAAATTACGCAAAAGTGAGGATGACAAACAATTTGAGACGAGAAGCAAAATTAGAAATTACAAATCTCAAATAGACAGAGGGCTTAAAAGACAGCAACAGCTTATGGCTCAGGCCATAGCCAACATTAAAAAAGCAGCATCGATCAAGGATAAAAAAGGGATGCTGAATGCAGCACAGAATGCAGTCAGAATAAAAAGTTCGGTGGAGTATCTGAAGAGCTTTTCACTTTATCTGGATAATTTGGAAATAACATTTGAATTTGTATATAACGAAAGGCGAAACAATGAAATATTATCTGATGCAAACAGGGAACTTAATAAGAGAATGCTTTCAGAGGAACAGGCAAGGCAGATTGAAAATAACATCCAGGCAATAAACCAAAAGACAGAGGATTTAGAAAGAAGACTTGAAGATCAGTTTGGTAACATAAATCAGAGTCTTGATGAATTTGCTGCAAGAGGAGGAGAAAACGTTGATGAGGTAATAGGAAGCATATTAGGTCAAAATCCACCAGAGAATCAGGAAAAATCAAATAATGAAATCGATGATCTCATAAATAAAATAATGGGGGAGAATACAAAAACATAATGATTCATAGAGTGAGAAGCCATCCAAAGAATAGCTTGAACGCGTAATTTGTTTCTGGATCATATGGTATCCTTAGAATTCCATTTATTTCCTGTGACTCAATGGATGTTTTTCCCTGTTTATCAGTTTTTATCTTTATGCTTGGTCTTAGGTAGATGGTGCTTGATTTAATACGGCTCTCGATTACTTTTCTTGTTTCTGGTAAAAGCATAACAACTTCCCTTGGTGTCTGACCCTCAAGATCCAGTGTTCCCAAGGGAAAATTGAATAGAACGAAACAGAACTTCGGATCTGGAAGATCATTTTTCCTGTTATCAAGAATATTCTTGAGTATTTTTACAATTTTAATATCGTAATTTTTTAAATCTGAGTACATTGAATGATCTATAAATATGGCATAGGCCTTTCCATTGCTGAGATTATCTTTGAATTTTTCTGACTCCGTTTCAAGAGTTATACCTGACCAATCTACTATGGTCAAATTTCTGAATGTACTTTCATTTTTTGGCTTCAGGAGGATAGATATTTTATTACTTTTCCCATTTTTATTTTTCTCCGGAAACTGACTATTTACGATTATGCTATTTAGAAGTGATTCCATTAATTCTATGCCACTGGTTATATCCCAGGTGAATTTTGTATCAGATGAAAGCGCATCTATGTAGTTTAAGAAGAATGCGAGAAAGGTAGTCTTGCCTGAATTTTCTGGTCCTACTAAACTCAGTGTACTATAACTCTCACTATTCACCCCATACAGAACACCATATTGATTTGTTCCCCTGGAAATCATCGACTCCTCGTATTGCTTGTATCCTGAGCGGGATGTTTCATCAAATATAGAAAATCTTAAAGGCGTTGATATAACAGAAGCTGCATAGGAAATAGCCATTACAGTAAGGATGCTAACCAAATAGGTTATTCCAGACGCATGCACAGAATTGAAATTGGGAATGTAAACTGTTAAAATGAAGTAAATGCCGATTATTGAGGCCATCATTCCCCCTTTTCTGGTGCCAGGAGATATGGTTCCACTCAAAATATACGCCAAAGCGAAAAGGATAAGAAGTATTGTAAGTGAAATTGTCAGTGGTATCCAATTTATTCCACTATTGTACTGGAAGAACAAGGTTCCCTTATTGAAAAGCTTTTCAAAGAAAGGTATTTTCTCAATGATCATGGTAAAAAAAAGAAATATGAGAATAAATGAAAATAAAAGACTCGACATATTAAGGATTTCGTTCCTGATTTTTGATAGTAGTCCTCTTGTTATTAGGTAGGTCGTGGAAAGAAATAGAATAATCAGGAAACCAGATTTAATTATATCTGAAATAAGGATAAGAGAGATTATGTCTCTAATTAGGAAAAAAAGAGAATAATAAACAACGACTGGACCAGAGGAGAATGAACCAGAGAAAAGCAAAAAAATAAAGATTGCAATAAAACCTGTTAGAAATGAGAATACATAGAGTGTTGTCTTTGCATTGGACCACTTCATTCTGTAACCCGCAGCAGATGATATTGCGATGATTAGTGAAAACGACGGAAACCAGAGAAAAAGATACTCAAAAAATGTAATAGGTGAAATCACTGAAACGAGGCCAAGACTACTATTAGTATTTAGAATAAGTGCCAGTAGTATCATAACTACGGCAGGCCCAGATGAATTTATTAGGAATACTGGATCACTATCAGATTCCTTAAATCGAAGAAAGTACCCTATAAGAATCATAACGAATAATGAAAATGGTAACAGGTAGTACAGAATCTCCTGATGTGGAATACTTGGATATCCCACATAAATCTCCATGGAAATGAATAGCAAAATTATTGTTGAAAAGAACGCTGAGAAATATGAAACCCTGATTCTCTGTAGAATAGTCATAAATTTGCCCTGTATCCCAACAAGCAATAATATGCCGGAGAGTCCAGATATTGCAAATGAGGACATTATGAGATAAAATAAAGTCTCAGTACCGTTGGAAATTGATGTGTATGTCGTCCCAAGAGCCAGTAATGTAAGTACCCTGATAAGGAGCAATATGATTATATAAGAAATTGAAGAGAATATAAATTTGTACAGTCTCTTTATAACGATCTGATTTCTCACGCCCACTATGTATTTTTTTAGGTAGGCGAATAATCTACGCATTAAAAATGTATAAATAAAAATTGCAAGAAATATTTTTGATATTAACGGAATTCCAACATGACTGTCTATACCAAGAAATGTTGCAATCGATCTTTCAATGTTTGCGTTCAGGTGAAT
>JAKBQK010000476.1 GCA_021835265.1 Thermoplasmata archaeon | reverse complement strand
TTTACCATTTCTTCACGGCTCTATGTTTCCTTCTACTCGCTTCAATTTATCCTTTGTCAGATCCAGTTCGTATTCACCTATTATTCTTGAAGTATGCAAGTCTATAAGGTAAAATGAATGTTCTGACAGTTCCGGAATAAGCTTTACAAATTTATAGGGTATAACTGTTGTCAGGTAATCAATGTCGTTTCTATTATATACTCTGAACAATATAAGATAATGTGAATTTGAAAAGATCTGTTTATTCAGTCGTCCCATCTGTCTTACTGTGAACATGCCTCCATGATTATAGTTTCTCCCCTGCTGGAAAAAAAGGGAGGTTTCAGGAAACATATGGTTAAATGGTACAAACTCATCGATTTCGTCACAGATTACAAAAGCTGATTCGTTATCAATATCGTTTACCTTAGTAAGAATTTTTTCCATATCTTCTTCAGTCTGAATCTTGTAAACAACCTGATTAGGGCGCGGTTTTAACGCCTTTACCACACCTTTATACCTGATGTTTACTTTTTCGGAGAATTTGGAGACGGGATCTATAACAATGAGATTCGGGAAGTTGCTTACAACATTATCGAGAAAATACTTCATAAGAAGTGTTTTTCCCGCTCCAGAATAACCGGCAACACAGAATTTATCATCGGAACGAACAATTATATTACCCGATGTATCGGCAGATTCGCCCATAATGTAAAAGAGTAACATCCCTAAACAGATATTGTTGCGGACGAGTTACCCTTGGGAGGTTCCTGAGAGACGGTCTGAGACTGTTGAACAGGCTGTGTTTGGACGGATGGAGTAAACTGTGGAGTGCTTGTTGAAACTTGAGTATTATACTGTGAAGTAGACTGAGAAGCCTGCTGCTGTGGTGCGATCCGAGCTGAAGGCTCGTAGCGCTCCTGCGGAGCGATCCTTTCAACCCTGCGATCTTCTCGTTCCTGTGGTTCTTTTCTTTTCTGCATCACTTCTGAAACTATTCCTATTGCATAAGCAACAACAAACAGGACAAGCGGAATATATGGAAGAATGTCAATATATTTAGCAAGATCATCCATTAGCGGAGCTATTGCATCAGCGAGTTCTCTTTCATCCTCTTCAGAGAGCAGCACTGACTTCAGACCGGTTTTGCGATGAGCAATAACCGACATCCGCTGAAACGCTTTTGCAGCATCTTTCGCAAGATAACCACCGACTTTAGGATCAGCCTTTTTCTCTTCCTGCCCGGATCCAAGCTGATCTATATCGCTGAATATGTTGTTCAGTTCGGGATTTATCCTATTTGTTGGTTCCTGAGCAACAGGAGATCCCGCTGGAATTACAGAAGTCATTTTACGCCTTCTTTATATAAGCCGGAATAATCTTCATCTTTGAAATCGCATCAACGAACTTGCGCCCGGTTTCATCGAGTGAACTGTATACTTCAGAGAAGTACATACTCATCGCCTTCGAGATATTTCCACCCTGCATTTTATCGAATGAAAAGAGGAGTGAATTAATCATCTCGCCACCCTGAGATATTGGTTCGTGCGACAGTTTGTAAAGAACTTCTCGCTTTACAAACTTAAGCATTTCACCCTGTGGTTCAAATTCCATTAGAGCGGAAGCAAGGATCTTGCGGTCTGAAACATCAAGGACTGCAAGAAGTTTTGAGAAGTTCATGAAATAGAGAAACCGGTATTTCTTGTATTCCTCCATGTCAATAGAAGGATCACTCAATATTACCACTTCCGGAGTTCATTACAGGATATGCGCCGTCTCTTGTCACAGCATTTGGATGTGTCGGCTCTTCCTCAGATGTATCGCTGAGATTAACATCAGAACCGTTTTCTTTGCTCTTAAGATACTTGAAGAGCAGGAACAGCATTACACCGATTATGCCGATAAGAGCAAGGATTATTATCCCTTCATCTTTATTCTTTTCAATTATAACAGGTCTTTCGACAACTCGTTCTTTAAGCCCTTCACTCTTCTCTTTAGTCTCTTTAGTTTCGTCTGCCTTTTCTTTCATTTCTTCTTTCTTAACCACAGGCTCATTCTCCTTAACATGTTTTGTATGAGCTTTCAGCTCGTTGCTGTCTTTGACAGCATATTTTCGTTTAACTTTGGGTTGTACAACTTCGGTTGTTTCTACATCTGTTTTTTCTGCTTGTGAAACTTTAGCAGCTACTTTTTCAGATTGAACAAACTTAGCCATTCTCTTGGCTGCTAATTTTTCTCTACCCATCTTCAGAATCTCTTTTTGTCGCTCAGTAAGCGTCTTTTTTTCCTTAATCAGGGGGGCCTCAGTTACGGGTTTTTCAAACAAATTTTCATTTGAACTTTCCGTTTTTTCATTTTCCATCAAATAACCTCAAACGATTTATTGGAAAAGCTCCAATAGCATCATTTGAAGAAGAGTAACAGAAAATTTTATTTGTGGTTTATTTGAAGAAATTTTCTTCCAATGCGCGCTCAAATAGATTCGTATTTGAGCTTTATTTGAACTATTCGGGTTCAAATAAATCTTCAAATAAACGTCTGTTTGAGCTTTATTTGAAAAATATTAGAAAACCATTTGAATAATTCTCTTCAAATAGGCTCGTTCCAATAAACATTGGTAAATTTTTTATTGGCAGATATTCTGCAAATGAAAAAATTTCCAATAAACATTGGCAAAATAATTATTCACTAAATAAAATAAAAATGATTTTCAAATGATTTTCAAACGATCTTCCAATGGAGTCCATTTGAAGGAAAAAATATAGATAAAAAGAAGGTTGAGCAAGCTATTTATACATGAGAGAGTATAGAGGATAACAACGAATGAAAATGTTGGTGAATAAGTGACAGAAATTAATACTGTTAGATGCCATAGTTGTGGAGACATGGTTGAGTCAACACGGTTTGTAGAACTGATTGTTGACGGCTTGATTGAAACGAAATCGTGGATGTGCCTTGGATGTATCTTAGAGGTGAAGAGTGTTTTCAAGCCGGATGATTTTTACATGCCGGGTGATTGAATGAAATCGTTGCGAAGCAACGCTGCGAGCCGAAGGCTCGAATGTAAAAAGTGTGGACATGAAGTTGTAGCAGTATCAAGATTAATAGCAAAGAGAAATCACTCAATAATGGCACATATCAATTCAAGCTTTGTTTCGGTTTTATGTCAGGATGATGGGTGTTTTTGTGAATCAGCGAAGTGAAAGAATGACACACACAATTCAATGGCTTCTGGAGCGTCAGGAATGGCTGCTCTCTGTTCCAACAGAGAACATCTTCATTCATTTTACTGATGTAAGGCCGAGCCTTCGGGCAGGCTTTCTTGAGGCGTGGCATGATGAATACCTTATAAGTGCTTTTGAATATACTGAAGATGATGTTATAGCCCTGCTTGATCCGTCATACTTAGACCTTGAATAGGAGTTATTATGCGCCTGAGAATAATCAACCGGACACGAAAACCCGTTCTTTCCAGCGATTATTTAAAGGAACTTATCAAATTCTGTGAACCAAGAGGTCTTGGTAATCATCTGCTTATATGGGATTTCGCTTATGCGTGGCATGAGAGGGCTTTAATGGGTTCACATATTACGGGTGTTCATCAACCATTTGTTAATCTCCATAGAGTATTCAATTATAATCTGATAAAGATCCGCATGAGTAAATCGCTGAAACACAAAAACGGAACAAGAAGAGTTGGAAAAGACGGTTATATTGATTTTCCGTTGTATTCTCCCGATGAATTTCTCGTTTCGATTATCGCTCATGAATACTATCACGAGTTGCAAGATCGTGGGATAACCCGGCATTATAAAGGTATGGGTGACGGTGTTCCTCCCCTGTCTGATCGTGACGAATATCAGGCTGACAGGTATGCTCTTCAGAGGGTGCGAGAATACAGAAGATTTATATATCAGCCTAATCCTGTAATAGATAACTGGAGGATTTTCGATGAATGATGCGTTACATATAATGATATGCGGAAGCCGTGATAATATCAACACAGACGCGGTAAGGGCTGATCTTCACTTAATCCTTTTACAAAATAAAACCGCAACAATTCATCTTGGAGGAGCGATAGGGGTTGATTCATTAGCGGAAGAATATTGCAGAGTTCTCAAAGTAAAATATATTTTACATCGTCCTGACTATAATAAATATGGACGCTCTGCTCCTTTAATACGAAATGATGAAATGATAAAATGTTCTGATAGAGTATATGCCTTATGGAACGGTGAATCTCCCGGTACAAAATATGTAATTTCCAAATGTCTGGAAAACCATATTCCGTTGTTTATATTTTATGAGGGAAAGGGATATGCCTAAAACAACCGTAACAAACAAAATCATCAATTACCTTTACACACACTCCGGGCTTTCGAAGGATGATGTATATCAGGCCATGCGCCTGTCAATGGATAAGCACCCCTCTCGAAGAGTTGTCCGGGAACTGCTTGAGGATAAAGTCCGATTTACATCAGAGACCAAATACACTTATTCAGACAAGAAACGGGATCTTAAGAAAATTATGTCTCCTGAGTTCTATGAGTCGCAGATGAAAGACCTTAAGAAAAATTACGTAAAGAACGCAATCATGAAAACAGAAGTATCACCAAAACGATTCAACAAGGAGATACGCACATCCATTGCAAACATCTTTCAAACGGACGAGAGTTAATGACACAAAGTTGGATAAAACTAAATCGGAAGGTGTGGGCTGAAACTGACAGAGGAACCACACTTGATATGACCGTCTGGTTGCTCAGAACACAGATAGAAGAGATAGAAACTCATTTAAAGTTAAATCACACTGACAAGCAAATAATGAATAAATTGTGTGACATTATATCTCTTTGCTCAAGAGCTATTGAGCGAATGGGTTACGATGTTAATAGGGCGATGATTTACAGGATCGAACACCGGTATCAGGATAAGGTGCAGGAGATAATTGAAAAATATGATAAACTATCAAAATAAACTGATATGGTTAAAGAAGTTCGTATTCTACAACCTTGCAATCGAGCCGTTCCTGATTGGTCTTTATCTGCCATATTATTTACTGTTCCTAAGATACACCGATATTCAGATGATTAAATGGCTCCTGTCAACAATACCATTTTCAATGGCTGTTGGGGTTGTGCTAACTCCAGTTGAGATGTGGCTTGTAAGGATGCTGGATAGAAGGGTGGTAAAGTGAAATTATTACACAAATTTAAATGTCAAAAGTGTGGTTATTTGGTTGAGTTTTGTTATGTTCATATGCGATGGGAATATTCAATTGCAGTTTTAATGGACAATGAAGAATGTCCGTCATTCTTTAGAGGAGCAAAAAAAGAAGGCTTTCATTTCTCTTGGAATGAACGATACAATCACGAAATTATTCCAGTTCCAGAAATTTCAAAACGAAAATGGAAACGGTTACAGAAAATAGCCGAACAAAGGGGCGTTGATCCAACATACGCTCCCTCTGGAGACACCTGTATTTGTGGACATGATTACTATCTCCATAATCAATATGCAAGCTATTCTTGCGAAGTATTGAAGTGTGACTGTTCAGCATTTTCCTTCATTGAGGTGATAAAATAATCTGCTATTTCTGTAATAACTTCGCCTATATCTACGATAAATGGACAGTAAAGGAGTTTGGATTACACAGGCTTGCATGGTATAAGTGTGATAGTTGTAGAGTTACATTTTTGAGAAAGACGGGGTGGTTTTAGTGAAGAAGTGTTCTATTTGCAAAATTTCAAAGCCTGAAGAATCATTCAGTAAATACAGAAAGGAGTGTAAAGTTTGCAGGGCCGCACAAATGCGTGTGGATTATCACAAAACTAAACAACACGGTGCAATAAACGGGTGGAATAGAAGATACTGGAGAAGTATATGGAGCCTTCATCGCATTACAAAGGAAAAATGGATTCAAATGTGGATAAAACAAGACAGAGGAAAATGTGAAATTTGCAAAAAACAAATGAGACTTACACTCAAAACAACACCGGATAGAATTGTAGTTGATCACGACCACGCCTCTGGAAACACAAGAAGTCTTATCTGTAATTCCTGTAATGTAATGCTTGGAAGCGTTAATGATAATTACATCGCACTTAAAAATGGAGCGGTGTATGTGAAACAACACGCTCGCGCTTCAAGAAGAACGTTTAAATAGAACTGTGTCTCTGATAGTTCTACTATGATTTTAGGATTCGATACCGAGACATGCAATGGACAACTACGCGTTCTTGCTTCTTCATCGGGCCATTCAATTTCATTCGCTCAGAATAATTACAGCCTATCTGACGTTGAAACAGCCCTGAAGTTTCTATATGAAGAAGGCCTTGCCGGAGATGGGTATAATGTATTCTGGAACATCAACTTTGATTATTCGATTATCCTGAAGCCTTATATTGTAGAACATGAACAGGAGCTTCATGACAGTAGAATTGCTGAGATAAGAGAAAAGCAACGATTGGCTCTGGAACAGGGAAACGTCACTGAACATGAAGCAGATGTATATTTGCGATTTCAAATAGGCCCGTATTCTCTTCGACTTATTTCACACAAGGGTTTTGTAATAAAACTAAAACGGAAGAGTGTCTATTTTTTTGATGCAGCTAATTTTTACATGTCAGCGGACGATGTTCACATGAGTCTGGATACTGCGGGTGAACGGTATCTACATGTTGGAAAAGATGAATGGGGAAAAAAGAATCGGGAGCGGATGGGAAGTGATCCGGAGTTCTTTGATGCACATCTGTCTGAAATTACAAGTTACTGTATAGAAGATTGTAAATTAACCGCTCGACTGTTTGAAAAGACTATAGAAAGCTATAGGAACCTTGGATTGAATTTTCCAGAACATCCATATTCAAAAGCATCTATCTTCAAACAATATCTGCGAGATCATGAAACAATGACAAATTGTCAAAACAGTTATCAGACAATCAAGGCTGCCCCGATATTCCGGTTAATAAAGGACAGTTATCACGGCGCACTTAATCAGATATTCGGTGTCGGGACATTTAAAAATATAACGGATGCAGATATAAATAGTGCGTATCCGACAGCAATGAGAAAATTAATTGATTTAACAGGTGCAGAAATGATTGAATACGGCGCACCCGAATTTGATTTGTGT
>JAKBQK010000457.1 GCA_021835265.1 Thermoplasmata archaeon | reverse complement strand
TAGCGCGAGGGCACTGATAAACAGTTCAAGGGAAGCTGAGAAAAAAAGTGAAGTGATGGTTATATATGACTATGAGTTCATTCACTAAATAATATCTAAGATCACAACTTCAACCAGTCATAAAAGTAGTTTTCATCAAAACATTCCCGAGTAACAGAATGAGTTTGGAAAATCAATAAAAGTTAATTATGGAATTGCGATTAAACTTTGTGTTATCAAAGAGAGTAATTAATGTCTCTGAATCTGCCACTGTATCCACTTCTGCAAAGGCGGCCAAGATGACTGCTGAAGGAAGAAAAATTATAAATTTCGGGGTAGGAGAACCGGATTTTACGACGCCTGCTGGAGAGATAAACTATGCATTTGAAAAGGCAAAGGAGGGATTCACTCATTACACTCCGTCAAAGGGATATGTGGAATTGAGAACTAAGATATCTAAGAAGATCAATAATAATATTCACAGCCTGAATGCAGATAATATAATTGTAACTCCAACAAAATTTGCTATTAATCTAGCAGTAATGGCCATCGCAGATGAGGGAGATGAAATCATCATACCAGAGCCATATTTTCTTTCCTATCCTGAAATATGCAGGATTTACGGTGTAAAACCAGTGGAAGTTCCAACCAATGATGATTTTTCACTTAACCTTGAACGCATTGAAAATTCAATAACACCCAGAACGAGGGGCATAATCATATCAAATCCTGCAAATCCAACGGGAAAAGTTTTTTCGACCGACGAAATCAAGGCACTACAAAAGCTGTGCATAGATGAAGAAATCTACTTTATTCAGGATCAGATTTATGAGGAGCTTGTGTTTGATGGAAAAATTCAGGATATAGTAGAAATGGATCCAGAAATGAACCATACCATACTAATCAGTGGGTTCTCTAAAAGTTATGCAATGACAGGATGGCGGATAGGATATCTTGCTTCATCCAGAGAATTTATCGGTGCTGTAGATAAGTTGCAGCAGCAGACCATAACTTGCGCACCCTCTATCTCCCAAATGGCCGCCATTTATGCGTTGGATGATGATGAGAGCCCTAAAGCCATGAAGGAGGTTTTCAGGAAGAGAAGAGAACTGGTTTACAATATGATTAGGGACATTAAAGGTCTGAATCTCATAAAACCAGAGGGAGCTTTTTACGTATTTCCATCATACGACTTAAATATATCATCTGTTGAATTTTGTAAGAAGATCCTTGATTCTAAGGGTCTTCTACTCACTCCGGGGTCGGCATTTGGAAAACAAGGAGAGGGTCATTTCAGAATTTCCTACGCGTTATCCGAAGATAAACTGAAGGAAGGAATCGCATTGCTGGCGGGCTTTATGGACGAGCAGAGTAAGATTTAAATGGGTTTGAGTTTCTTAATTGTTCCACTACTTATCACTGTTCTTGTTATTGTGGGAATCAGTTTATTTTTAACGTTTTTCAATTTTAGAGCAATTAGGCTATTTAGCCAAAAATATGAGGAAGATATTGAAAACTATAAGACAACTGTCAATGACTTCGAAGAAGATTTTACCATATCTCCTGATGATGAGATAGAAGAGGATGATGAAATAGAGAAAGAACACACCAGAGAAGAAGTAAAGCTAGAAATAGATAAGGATATGGAGAGACTCACAAACGAAATCAGAAAGAATGAGTTACTAATGGAAAAAATGGAAAAACACTATTCAACTCTGAGAAAAGTTTCAAAGGACATGATGGAAAGCATTATTCCCCCAACAAAATTTCAATCTTTTTCAGATACCTATGCACCAATACCACTGATCGATGAAAAACCACTATGGAATGATCTTGTTAGAAATCATATTCCGCCGGATCAGGGAAATCTTTACGAAATGTGGGGTAAATATGTTGAACTCACTGCGAAATATTCTCATCAGAAGGTCGAGTCCATAAAAGGTATACTGGATAAAATTTTCGGCAGGACAGAGTATCGGCGATTAGATCAACCTGATATCAACAATAGTGGAGAAACATACTACGCAGCGAAACCAGTGCTTCATATCCTGAATAATCTTTTCTTTAATGAACCAGAGATTCAATTTCTTCTAGAGGATGGAAAAAAGGAGAAAAAACTTGGGAGATCATCAACACTTCTGGTAAACAACGAAGAATTTATACATGGAAAAACGTCTGAAGTAATGGCATTTCAGTCAATGTTCAGGGAAATTCTTGATACGAAGAATTACTCCATATGCAAGGAGACTCAAAGACAGAAAGAGTTAAAAAGTGAAATAGACGACATTATTAAAAATATAAAGAAATTATTAAACTGGTTCATATTTGAGGAAGATAACATGATACAGTGTAAAATGCTGGAGTGAAAGAAATGTCAAGAGCATTCATTGTTGGAAGGTTTCAGCCATTTCATCTCGGTCATCTGGAAGTAATACAGGAGATTCTGAAAGATCATGAATCTGTGATTATTGGAATAGGAAGTGCACAGTATTCACACACCCTTCAAAACCCGTTCACAGCAGGAGAAAGGCATCTGATGATCTCAAACACTCTGGAAAGCAGGAAGATCTTTAACTTCTATATAATCCCAATAGAGGATGTAAATTCTAACCCGCTCTGGGTCGCACATGTAGAATCACTAACCCCACATTTCTCAAGTGTATATACAAATAATCCTCTGGTAAAAAGACTGTTCTACGAGAAAAAATACAATGTAAAATCAATGGAACTCATAAACAGGGTGGAATGGTCAGGTACCAGGATAAGAGATAGAATGATAAGGGGAGAGAACTGGGAAAGGGATGTTCCTGAAACAGTTTCGGAAATAATCAGGGAAATTGATGGTGTTGGAAGGCTAAGAGCACTTTCAGAGTCAGATGATCTCTAGGGTGAAAAAAGAAATTATTCAGAATAAACCAATTTCTCAATTGTTTCCCTATCCTGTAATATCTGATCAATTATAACATATTCATCAACCTGATGAGCAACATCAGGGACGGTCGTGCTCCACACAACTGCATCATAACCAAGTCTTCTGAAGAAAGCTGCGCATGTGCCTCCCCCAATACCAACAACCTTTGGCTCTCCGCCTCTGCTTGATAACGCCTTCACCAATCTTGTAACGACTTCTGAATCCCTGGAAGTGGGTACAGGTGCCTGTTCTCTCTGTACAAACTCCATCTTAATCTTTGACTTATGTGTTCTTTCGAATTCAGAAATCTCTCTTGAAATATCATCCACTACACTATCCACATCATAGTTAGGTAGTATCCTGCAATCCATGTAAAATACTTCTTTTCCCGGAATCGTGTTTATATTGTCCACATTCTTTTCGTGCTTGGTCGGTTCAAACGTTGAATAGGGAAAGTTAAAAGTATCATCCTTATCTGTATATTTTGAATGGAGCATCTTATCTACTGATAGCATGAATTCCATTCCATCTCTTGCAGCGCTTATGGCGTTGCTTGGCATACTTGCATGGTACTGCCTACCATTAACTGTGAATTTTATCCAAACAATGCTTTTTTCGGCAATTTCCAGTTCCATTCCATCCATTGAACCAGCATCTGGAACTATTATCAGGTCATCTTTCTTGAAAATATTTTTATCAAGTAGGTACTGTATCCCGTACACACTCCCAACCTCTTCGTCTGCAACAAACGCAAGGCCCAAATTCATTTTAAGTTTGGATTTATCGAGCTTCTTAAGAAGTAGAAGAGAAAGGAAAACTGCCTGTCCATCATCAGACGTACCGCGACCATATATTCTGTTGCCTTCAACTGTTGCCTGAAATGGTGGTCTTGTCCATAAATTCGGGTCACCATCCGGTACAGTATCTATATGGGAGACAAGCCAGAGAGTACGATCAAAATTTCCAACTTTCTCTATTACACTGGATCTCTTAAATCCCATCTTATCTTCAACATCATACCGTACTGAATCTTCATACCCAAGCTCCTTCAATATACTAACTAGAAGATCTGCCCTCTGCGATTCTCCCTGTCCACCAGAGGCCGGACTTATAGATTTTACTGGTATAATTCTCTTTGCAAGTTCAATTATAAACTCTTTTTCATCAGTTATATCTTTTAAGTTCATTATCACTAATTGTTGTTCTGTTAATAAACAATTACTCCTTTTAATTTATCATTATGTGCTTTTATTAGCAACACCTAGTATCATTAATGAATTGGTGCTGTTAATTATAGTGTAATCTGTTGAGTATTGTATTAAAGATATCAGATCTAAGATCTATACAAAACTCAGGGTAATAGTCTTCAAGCAAAATAACCAACTCTATCTTAGCGACTTGCAATAGTTAAATAATGACGAATTTATTTACAAGGGAATGGAGCATAAAAAGGAAGATTTCAGTGAATGGTACAATGAAATAATAGACATTTCCCAGCTCACCGATAAGAGATACCCTGTTAAGGGAATGAATGTTTGGATGCCTTATGGATATAGCCTCATGAAAAACACTGATGAAATGATCAGGACTAAGTTCTATGAAGATGAGTATGAGGAAGTGATGTTTCCTTCATTAATCTCAAGACCAATGTTTGAAATTGAATTCGAACACATAAAGGGCTTTGAAAAAGAACTATTCTGGATCACAAGGGGCGGAAGGGAATCTCTGGAAGAAGATCTGGCCATGAGACCCACAAGTGAAGCTGCAATTTATCCGATGCTAAAACTGTGGATACGGGATCATGCTGATCTACCAAAGAGAATCTTCCAGATTGTTCAGGTATATCGTTATGAAACAAAACATACTAGGCCGTTTATAAGATCAAGGGATATTCACTTCATAGAATGCCATACTGCCCATGATTCATACAAAGATGCGGAGGAACAGATGAACCTTTACAGGAGAGAGTGGGACTATTTCACAAAGAAACTCTGCCTTCCTTATATGGAGGTAAAGAGACCTGAGTGGGATAAGTTTCCAGGTGCTGTTTACACCATTGCATTTGATACGCTTATGCCTTCAGGCAGAACGCTTCAGATTGGAACAATTCATGAATATGGTAGTAATTTCTCTAAGAATTATGATGTGAAATTTGCAAAGGAGGATGGAACCAGTGAATATGTAAATCAGACAACATTCGGTATGAGTGAAAGATTGATAGCTGCGTTAATAGGGATTCACGGTGACGATAAGGGACTAATTCTTCCACCATTCGTGGCTCCTACGCAGGTAGTGATTGTTCCAATTACCTCTGCAGATTCAAATTTTGAATCTTTTGTAAGTGAAATTGAAAACTTAGTTAGGAATAGTGGATTTAGGGTATTAGTAGATAAAAACGACAACTATACTCCCGGTTATAAATTCAACCAGTGGGAAATGAAAGGTGTCCCTTTAAGAATAGAAATAGGTAAAAGAGAGGCAGAATCTAATTCAATTACCATATCCTTAAGAACAAGAAAAGGGAGGATAAAGCTGAATAAAGATGATATATCGCAGATAAAAAATTTGCTGGATGAGGTAGAAAGTGATCTTCTTAACAAAGCCCGGAAGATCCTCTCAGATGGAATAGAAGGGATTAAAACTAGCGGACAGGAATCAAGCATTAAGACTTTTATTCTATGTGATAATGAAAAATGTGCTAGGTCCATAGAGGCAAAAACCGAGCTAGATATGATGGGACATATACTGAATTATGGGTCAAAAGGTAAATGTGAGGTTTGTGGAAATGAAGGGAGAACTGCCCTCTTCTCTAGGCCATACTGACCATACTCCAATTGTTTTTTTTGACATGGATGGGGTTCTCACAGTAGAGAAAAGTAGCTGGAACTATGTCCATTCAAAATTTGGAGTTGATAATGATTTTAACTATTCTCTTTTCAGGACCGGAAAGATAGATTATCACGAATTTATGAGACGGGATATTAATCTGTGGATACAGGAAATGGGTGAGGTAAAGGTCAGCCAAATAAGGGAAATCCTTGATGAAATAGAATTGTTTCCAGGAGCCGTTGAGGCAACTCAAACACTCAGCGCTGAGGGGTTTCACCTGGTAATAGTATCAGGTGGATTAATGTTGCTTGCAGAAAGGGTTGGAAAACTTACAGGAATAAGTGATATTTATGCAAATGTGATTTTATCGCTGGGTGGAATGGTTCTTCCCGATGGGAGAGCCCTGGTTGACCCGAAGAGGAAGGATATAGTTGTGAATAACGTGATAAATACTTATAAACCAGATTACTCAATTTCAGTAGGAGACTCTCCAGATGATGAAAAGATGTTTATGGTTACTGACTATTCCATAAGCATGAATAATGAGCCTGGTTTTATTAACACAAGGGGTTTTGATCTGAAAACAGATAATCTTCAATCATGTGCTGATCTCATTCTAGGGATCAGGGATCAGAGAAATGAAATCACCTGAAATAAGAAGGGAAGAGAAACTTCCCTTTGGGATTGGGTGCATTGATCAGTTTCTTGAGGGAGGCATTGATCCTGGCGTAATCACACAGATATATGGTGAGGGCGGTTCCGGGAAGACAAACATGGCACTTCAGCTCACAGTTTCTGCTCTGTCCAGAGGTGAAAGGGTCATATATGTTGATACAGAGGGATTTTCAAGCAACAGGTTTCTGCAAATATGCGGGGGAAATCAGGAATATTCTAACAATCTTATTCTGTTTACACCCGAGAACATAGGGGAGCAAGAAGTCTGTCTCATAAAGGCCGAGAGAATGATGCAGAATTCAAAAGACGTAAAACTTCTTGTGATTGATTCAATGACTGCCCTGCTTAGAATCGAAAGAGATGAAAATCTTAAAAATCAGGGCCTATCAAGAGACATATCAATCATAAACACCATATGTAATAAGTATAAAATTCCAGTATTCATAACAAATCAGATATATTTTGATGTTGAGGAAAGCCAGATAACTCCATATGGTGGTTATCTACTGAACCATTTCTCAAAGACCATACTTTCAATTAAACGAACAAGGGGAACTGGGAGAGAGTTGAAAATAGTAAAACATAGATCCATTCAGGATGGTAAATCTGTTGAAATATTTGTCAACAGCACAGGTCTTTCATGCACAGAAGGATAGATTTAGTCTGGCTAGTTTCAAAAAGATTTACATACTGGCACACATATGGAAGTATATGGGAGTTAA
>JAKBQK010000313.1 GCA_021835265.1 Thermoplasmata archaeon | reverse complement strand
CATTCTCGCAATGGGCCTTGACGGAATCAACAGGAAGATTGACCCGCCTGATCCAGTGGAGCGGGATATCTATCATATGACTGCAGAAGAGAGGCTGAAGCATGGGATCGGCTCGATGCCAGAAAGCCTGGGCGAGGCTTTGCATCACTTCAGGCAGAGCAAGCTGATGCAGGAATCTCTCGGTAAGCATATATTCGATAATTTCGCGACAGTAAAGCAGAGAGAATGGGATGCATTCCGTTCATTCGTGACTAAATGGGAAGTGGACAGGTACCTGCCTAAACTATAAAGCTCTTAATGTCCAAATTTTCTAAAATTACTTTTAAATAGGGCAACTGCCCTGGCAGGTCGCCTATCTTCGTATTTCAGTAAATTTCAAATTTGAAGTATATTTGAAAGCTTTGATTACTTTGATTTGAAGTAAAACCCAACCAAAGCAATCGTATTAGGCAATGTTTATCTGCTAACTGAAAATATTCTATTTAATGCTGGGAAATCTTCTTTACAACGAGGATTGCATAGAGGGTGCGAGGAGACGCCTCAAAGACGGGACCGTGGATCTGATAATTACCGATCCTCCATATGGAATTAATGCCGATACTTTCGAGAAGCATTACAACAGAAAAGAAAGCAATGTTATAGACGGCTATGTTGAAATCCCCGTGGAAAAATATGGGGAATTTTGCAACAACTGGATCAAAGAGGCTGAACGCATCCTGAGGCCCGGGGGTAGCATTTACATAGTATCAGGTTACACAAATCTGTATCATGTGATGGCTGCACTTAGAAATACAAAGTTAAAAATGGTCAACCACATCATCTGGAAATACAACTTTGGTGTGCATACCACACGAAAGTACGTTTCCTCCCACTATCACATACTTTACCTGATTAAACCAGGTGGAAAGTTCACCTTTAACACTTTCTGCCGGTATGGTGAAAATGAAAGGGATGATACTGGAGGCTCACTAAATTACCGGGACAGAGAGGACGTTTGGGTTATCAACAAAGAGTACAAACCCAATCAGAAGAAGAACAGGAACGAACTCCCCACTAGCTTGCTCATCAAGATGATGCAGTACAGCAGCAATGAGGGCGATCTCGTTTGCGATCTCTTTCTTGGTGGGTTCTCTACCGCGAGGGTTGCAATCGGTCTTAGAAGAAAAGTTACAGGCTTTGAGATAAGCCAGAATATATTTAGGAATGGGATATCTTCATTAGAAAAGGTGAAACCAGGTTATCTATTTGAAAACATCAGGATACCGGATAAATCTAATTTTTACAACAGGGGGAAGCCGTGGACAGAGGAAGAAAAAATGAGGGTGAAGATAAGATATGCAAATCTCTTAAGCATGGGTAAAAGCAGTAAAGAATCCATAGATTCGCTTTCGTCTGAACTGGGAAGGGGACATTTTTCCATTTCCAAAATCCTGAAATCCGAGAAAGATTCATTCGCATTAAGGATCAACAATAAGCGTGAGCTTACATAATCAGCCTATTTCGAGATCTATAGGACACACAATTTGTCCTATTTATTCAAGAAACGTTGAGCACATCACATGTTGTATAACCAAAGGACTTTTTAAGGAGGAATTACCAAAAAAGGCAAAACCCGGTCCTGTAATTCACGCAAGGATGATATATATTGCAGGTATCCATTTTCAATGAAGTATTCGGCTAAAATGGCTGTTGCTTTTATAACCCTGGCTCTGGTTTTTACTGGAGTTGGTGTGGCATACAGAGAAACGGCCAAGAACGCTGAACTTCAAGCAAACCCTTATTCTTATATTCCATCAAAAGTGAATGACATTTGGCGGGGAACGTATGATAATACCACCGTGATCGTTTTCTCTGGAAGCACGTATTATGGGGCAATCATCTTTGGGCAAAATTTAATCATAGAAAAATCAAACCTATTTAAGGTGTTCAGCACACAGCTAAACCTGCATGTTTCATTAGTTTTTTACAACGTTCCAATCATAAGCATCCCAGACAATAGTACTTTCAGTTTCAGTGGTTTCAGTCTTATCGATAGAATGTTTGGTGGAAACACATCATCAGGAAAACATGGCTATCAATATATTGCAAACCCGGAGTCAGGTATAATGATTATGGGTAGTTTAGAGGCAATTAAAGCGTCTCTCACATCCAGTTATCAAAAAACTTTCATCAGCACATTTGAACTTAGTCCGATACTTAATACCAACTTTTTCTCATTTGAAATCATACATCCCACGTCGCAGATCATTAATTTTGCCTCAGGAAATATATCTGGCAGATCCATGCAGGTATATCTGTATCTTAACAACAGGATAAACAGCGTGGAGCTATTCATCATTCTGGGTTATATTCTTCCTGCAAACAGCACAGTTATACCTTTGCCTGACAATGGATTGCTTCTTACATTGAACCAAGGCAATTTCTTTTACGAATTTACCTACATTAACCTTGAACTTTTCATGACACTGGTGATACATTGACAAACAAAACGATCTGGAACTCCATCAGCCTGGCCGGTTTTTTTCTCAAAAATTACAGAAAATCCAATGCTTTCAGGTACATTATTACATTATTTTTCTTAATCGGTCTGCTCATGTCGGTGCTTTCGATATTTTTCCTGAATTCTATTGTCAGTGAATTTGTTCCAGGCTCAATAAAAATAATTCACTACCCAACGCAGATCCTGGAGGACATATACAACTTTGCATGGGCGAGCATAGCGATTTATCTGCCAGTGCTGGCGGTTGCTTTCTTCGCGTCTACTTCAATTTCTTCGGATCTGGAGTCAAGAAATATCTATCAATTTATGACTATGCCAATTTCAAAAGAGGAATATCTTCTCTCGAAAATCATCTCCAGTTTCATCGCGTCAATTATCTCCTTACTTGCCTTTATTGCAATGCAATTTATAACATACATTCTTATTTTTAGGAATTTTCCCTCCATGGCTTTTTTGAACTACGTTGCGGTGATGGTTTTAATCATATTCACTGACACCACTGCTGCTATGGTATTTAGCAGCATCATCAGGAAAGAGATCTATGGGCCAATAGGATTCATCTTAATTTTTCTTCTAATTACAAACGTTTTATCACTTTTGATATCAAGCATGAGTAGTTTAAATGACAGTTTTATAATTACGAATGCACAAAGATTGGCCTATCTTGTCTTTCTGAATGTTGAACCGTATTTTATGGTCTACACCGGTTCTCTGTCGAGTATTAGCTTTAACTCAGAACTCCTCTTAATTTACATACAGATTGCTTACACCGCAGCTTTTCTGTTTATTCTATATTTTGCCTTCATGCGGAGAGGTGAGGTAAAATAAGCTCAATTACGGTCAGGAATGTGCGCAGGATCATAAATAAAAAAACCGTTCTAGATATACCGGAACTTCGCATTTCGAATTCTGTTGTTGGTGTGGTTGGCCCAAATGGCAGCGGGAAGTCGACCTTACTTAAAATTATTTCAGGTTGCATCGAAGAATATCTGGGATCAAGCTTTGTTGACGGGTTAAATATTGTCGAAAACCACAAAAAATGTGTCAGGAAAATAGGCGCGCTAATTGAAAACCCTCAGCTGTATTCGTATGTCAATTCTTACGATATGCTTCAAATTGCGTTTAAACTGAGGAATGGTAAGAATGGAAACGAGGACGAAATTGAAAATAGTCTAAATCAGGTGGGCCTGATTTCAAAAAAGGACGTACAGATACGGGATCTTTCATCAGGGGAGAAAAAAAGGCTTTCCATAGGTCTTGCTCTAGTAGGTTCACCAGATATAATTATTCTGGACGAACCAACTAACAACATGGATTCAGAAGGGGTGGTGATATTTCAGCGTTTGATAAACAGCATGAGAGAAGATAGTAACAGGCTTATCATAATAACATCTCATGAATTAGATATTATCGGTAAAATATGTGATAGGCTGATTTTTCTCATCAATGGCCAAATAAGGAAAGACTTTATAACAAACAAAAATGGATATTTCCTGCTGCTGGAAACAGACATTTCTGCAAATCCAGCTGCTTTAGGGCAATTCAGGACTGAGATGCTCACCGGAAACAGGGTTGCAGTCTGGATTGAGAATGAGGATGAGCTAAATTATCTTTTCAGAATAATCTCAGAAATGGGTATTAAATTAAAAGGCATAGAGAAAATGACACAGGCTGAATTTGAATACAAAAAAGTATTAAACCAGTTATAAAGGATATGCTATGAAAATTCAATACAAAGTTCTTGGAAAAGGCTAAAGATGACTGGATCTAAAAATATAGGCAATACAGAAAAAAATCATTTTAGAGGAGAGAAACTTCATCCCCTAGAAGAACCTTCATCCCCGCCTGCGACACCAGCTTGCCATTCACATCCTGAATTTCTATTATGCCAATATATGATTTGTAATCGAAAAGCATCAAAGACACATTCAGGTAAGCTTGGCCGTTCATTGTACCTTCAGTTGTATTTGCGTTCACGAAGATATATCTGGCACCATCATAGGTTGAATTAATAATCTGCTGACTCCTAGAAGTTATCGCAATTGCCAGGTTAAAGAGCGTGGTGTTGTAATTGTTGTTGAATTTCAACAGGCCGATCAGTGTTGTGTTACCGGTTCCATTCCCATAAGTGGAAAATGCTATTGCAGACAGGTTTGAAAGTGCATCGTTAAGATATGCAGATTCAGATGCTGTAGTTGCTGTGTTTGACGTATTTACAAATTCCCTGAATAAAGACGATGCGTTCTGTATGTTCACATCTACCTGGAGGTAATTAGTTTCTAAAACGCCTGTTTGGGTCTGGATTTGTGCTGAATTTAAAAATATGGAGTGAGACGGCGAAGGAGCAGGGTTTTTAAGTATCGTCACCTCGCTGTTCATGAGTGACAGAACGGAGCTTTGGCTAACGTTTACAGTTGAAAGATGGAGCACAAGGATTAAGTAATTAGAATATACCGAAATCATGACGTTTACAAAGTCGCTTGTAGCATTCAGTCCTGCAAACAAACTGGTAAATTCGTTTGATTTCACGAAAGCGTATATGTATGGCGTTCCAGAAGACGTAAATCCCAATGTTACATTGCTGGTAGTTGAATTCTGTGCGCTATCATTCATTATGGTCCAGATATGGTTAACCTCACTTTGATTTCTCTCTGAAATGTAACCGACCGTCACAATTCCTGTTCCGTTAACAGGTTGAAAAACGGCCAACTCAATAGATGTTATGCCAGAAACTGATGGTGAGGTAGACGTAGGCGCTGAAACGTATGGAGTCGCCTCTCCAGAACTATAGCTTGAATCCGAAAGAGCCAGGAATGGCATCCTTTCAACAAGTTGCTTATATCCCGGAAGCACATATGTTGTGAGAGGAGTTGACGAATAAGATGAAAAATATGAACCGCCATCACCTTCCAATATTCCTATCCCGGAAGATGCATTATTGGCTACACCAACGGTTCCTGTGGTCTGTGTCCAGCTGCCTCCAACACTTTTGTTTACCTGATTGGAACTGACAACGTTAGGGGAGTTGTATTGGGGCGAAGTTGTAGGATATTGTGTAGAAATTTTACCAGTGCTGAGTAAGCTCAACCTTTCAGTCTCGTAAAGAAACCCAGTGGCAATAACTATAACTGCAACGATGAAAACTATAGCGATTTTTGCAAATTTACCCATCCACAGATTTATGAAAGTCAGGTATTTATACTTTGTCGAAAATTCAAATTCTAGGACCCCTTTCCATAGTACATCGTCATATCATTTATTTTAGATGCGAGATCGCATAAGGGTGGGAGCGGATTATTCAGTTTTGCATTCAGATCTGGCATGATGAGTCATTAGTTGCCGTAGATAGGATAAAAAAGATCTATCTATTTGTGCGTCGACTCATCATATTAAATTATGAAGCAACCGATTATATTGCACACTGTCCGGAAGCATCTGAAACAGAAATAAATGCCTTAATTTTTTAGACGCCGTTTGCTTTTAGCTTAATTCTGCTAAAAAAAGCGGTAACATAAATTATTTGCTAGCATGTATAGTACTCACCACATGAAAACAAACCATGGTTTTTACTATTAAGGTAGGATATACAAGGCATGAATCAAGAGCAGGCATATGGTCTTCGAATAGCATCAGACCCTCATGTATCAGGTGACAGTGTCTATTACACATTAACATGGATCGAGGGTGATGAATACAGATCATCAATTTATCGCCTCAATTCAGGGAAACAGGAAAGAATGACATTCGGTGGGCACGAGAAAAAACCATTTTTCAAGAATGGATCGCTATATTATGTTTTCTCAGACCACGAAGAAGAATGTTTAATGAAGATAGAGGAAAATAAGGAACCTGTTAAACTATTCACATCAAAGTCAGTCTCAAAATACGTTTTCCACGATAAGGGAATTCTAGCTATAGTTCAGGATAAAGTCGACACGAAAAAACCCTTTGCAACGGAAAATGTAAGGTACAGATTTGATGGCTATGGGCTCTTCAGATCAAGGAAAAAACTTGTATTAATCGGAAAGGAAAACAGGGAGCTCGTCAGTGGTGATTTTGATGTTACAGATGTAAGCACAAACGGAAAAAGAATTATTTTTTCATCCACCAAGGAAGATGACAAGACGGGTTCAGAGGACGTTTACGAGCTGGATCTCTCCACAATAGAATCCAGGAGAATTACCTCTGGGAAAGGCATGGCTTCACCTGTACTGGTCACAGAAAGTGGGCAGATTGCTTATATTGGGCACAGAAGAGGAAAAGTTCCATGGGCTCCAACTAAACTGATTTTTCCTGAAACCGGTAAAGAAGTTGAGATTGGAAAATCTGCGTCAAATTCTGTAGGTTCAGATCTTTTTGTACCAGGGTCAAATTCACTTATATACGATTCCGGTTCATACTACATGATCGGACAGGTTGGCGCCTCTTCATATGTTTTCAAATATGATGGATCTGTGACAAAGGTCACTGGGGAGGGAATTTCTGTGCGTTCTTTCGATATCTCCAATGGAAAAATGGCCGTTGTTTTCACATCACCCATTAAACCTTCAGTACTTCGGTTCGGCATTGACGTAGACATGAACGAAGGCATAAGTGGTTTTCCGCCGCAGAGATTTGAAGTCAACGGACAGGAAGCCTGGATAA
>JAKBQK010000020.1 GCA_021835265.1 Thermoplasmata archaeon | reverse complement strand
TCATACATTTCCTGGAGGCTGAAATCCCTTATGGAGGACATTATAATATACATGAAACAGGCATGAATAAAGATTTGTACGGTGATCCGTTGGCGTCAAAGTGGCGGGTTAATAGAAAATGTCTATAATATAGGGAAAACTTACAAACATTTCCACAAGGCAGAAATTGTTAAATTTTTAAACTTTCACACACAGAGTCGGCATTACAAAGGTTTTTCACTGTTTAAACACATTTTAAACGGTCTTTAACTTTTTAAAATATGTCACGGGAAATTAATATTACGGAGAGCCATGATACTGCATGGGAACCGCAACATACTACAAACTCCGACAGGAGAATAAGGAATTGAAAGAGA
This sequence comes from Thermoplasmata archaeon, assembly GCA_021835265.1. Next base: position 6,790 of record JAKBQK010000020.1, on the reverse strand, counting down.
AGCTTGCACTGTATGAGAATGGCTTTTCAGGTCTGGTGGTGGAAGAGAATGTGATCAAAGCATCGAAATCCTTCGAAGAACTGTTTCGCAACACCAAGAAGAAGCTGGGAAATGCATGGAAAAAGGCTGACGATATGTGCAGAGAGAGTGGAATCACATGTTATGATGGTCCCAATGATTACGCACTTCGATACATCATGGAACGGCTCGTTGAAAATATCCCAAATGAAATCGTTAATTTTGTTATAGGCCAGGAAAGGGAGAAAACAAGTATGACATTTGGTGAATGGGAATGGATCAAAAGATTAGGGGAAGGAGATCAGTCAAAGGGGCTTGACATAATGGTTCTCATGTATTCAAAAACAAATGGAAAAGAGGGCGCCTTGCGAGTGTAAGTCTGATGAATGGGTGTCCCAATGCCCAAGCATATCCCCCGGTGCAGGAAGTGTGGAATTGTCATGCGGCATGACATCATGATTCACCTTTCCACTAAGGTACATTACTGCCCTGCCTGCTGGGAGAAGAAGAGGGAGAGGGGTGCGAGAAAGTGGGTAGGGATAACATATTATTCGCAAAGAATCCTTTCACACTGACATATAACAGAGATAACCGGGTGCTAGAAAATTAGAAATACAGTATGTAATTCAATAACAGAGTTGGTATGAAACGAGATAGGATCAAATACTTCACTAAAATAACCAGAGCAGTGCCTAAAATCAATGTTTATTGGGTCAGTTGCGAAACATAAATTAATATGGATACCAATATCTTTATAAGAAAATAGTATTGTATAGAAGTGGGGGTCATGTGCTATAGTACAGAAAGAGAGACTGATTTTTGAAAATGAATTTGCTATAAATTTTCACAGTTATACTGCAACTATGACTGACAAGATCTCAAAGCCTATTATTCAAAAATATAGTTCAGGGGATGAGTTTGTTATAGACCCTTTCTGTGGATCAGGTAATGTGTTGAAAACGGCTATGCTTTTAGGTAGAAATGGGGTTGGAGTTGATATAAATCCTCTTGCAGTCTTGATTTCCAAGGTTTCTACAAGAAAGTATGATATTGATATGTTAAGACAAACACTTAATAACATTATCGAAAACATAAGACCTGAAGAGCCTCCTCGTAGTTTCATTATTGAGAATGGAATAAATTACTGGTTTACATTCTCCGCACTATCCGGGATTTACTCCATCAAAAATTCGATAGATCGTTGCGCCGATAAACAAGTTAATGATTTCTTTAAAGTGGCGCTTTCATCTATTGTTAGAAAGGTTTCAAAGGCGGATCCTTCTATCCCCCCTCCGGTGTATTCAAAGAAAATGAGGGAATCGAAAATACGCTACGGTTTCGATGATGTAGTAAAGAAATTCATAGCTACTGCCAACTTAAATCTCAGGAAAGCAGAAGTGCTTAGCAATCGCTTCAGTGAGAGGAACTATACGGATATTTACCGGCAAAACTCTATTGATTTTCTAAGACAATCGAAAAGGAAAGTGGATTTAGTGTTGACTTCCCCCCCATACATTGCTGCCCAGAAGTATACAAGAAGCACAAGTTTGGAATTGATGACAATAATTGGTTTAAGTAGACACGACCTCTCGGATATAGACAGGATCGATATAGGGAGTGAAAATTTACTATCTAAAGAGTTCTTGGAATATCCACATAACACTGACTTGATAGAAGTTGCTAAACCCGAACAAGGGGTGTTAATAAATCGATTCATGGATAAAATGGATACCTTTTTTACTTTTGTCGGAAAAGTCTTAAATGAAAATGGACACATTGCAATGATAATTGGAAATAATACAATAAATGGAAAAGTTGTACCCGTTTCTAACGCAATAATGAAATTGGCCAGTTCACATTCACTTCGTGTAAAGGAGTCCTATGAAGATGAGATAAAAAACTATTCTTTTTTTACTAAGAGAAACAAGAATGCCGGAATGATAAAGAAAGAACATATTATGATCTTTAGCAAGGAATGAAAATTAGAAATATGAGGCTTAATATTTCACAATTTATCGATAGGTGTAAACGCGATGAAACAAGTAATCAATGTATCTAACGCCCTCAGCCCATTTGACGAGATCTTCGGTGAGTTTGAGATAAGTGGGGATCGTAGAGGATGGTCGCAGGAAACATTTGTTCCCACTGAATTCAAATTACCCCTTTCAGATGAGCTTATAAAACCTTTGAGTGTAAATCAGATTGCTAATGCTAATTGCCCTACAGGAAGGGATCTCTATATCAGCAAGGGGAAAAAAAAACCACTAATCCTTCCTGGGGGTAGATCTGGAGATCCATCTTTCGAGAGATCTGCAGGAGTGATAGGAGAAAATTACTTCACTAGTCTTTTCAAAGAAAAAATTAAAAAAGTCCTATCTTACAATGAGCTAAAGCATCTAAGTGATGATTTTACAAATAAATTTATCAACTCCAATAAGGAAAAGATGGAGGCATTAAGAATAGATTACAACGATGAAGTTGTTGACTTTTTCATATCAAGCTTAAAATCCGGAGGTAGGATAGAAAATATAATCGATACAGTCAATCAGACGTTTTCTAGCGGCAAAACAATCAAAGAATCTGATATTATACCGAAGGAAAAGTTAAACCCAGATTTACAACTAGGACTGTCACAGGATTCTGAACCAGACTTTGTCATTCCAACTCTAGGAATTATTGGAGATATTAAGTCAGGTGAATCATTAAAAAAGAAGCATCTTTTGACTGCTGCAGGGTATGCTTTGGCGTATGAAAACTATAAAAGAAAACCGATAGATTGGGGAATGATTTATTTCTTTAAAGCTAGTAATTTTTATGGTCTTGGAAAGCAAATTTCGCTCCCACAAGTATATTTGTTTCCAATAGACGATCAACTTCGCGATCATTTCACGGAAGCGAGAAACGATGCCCTGTCAATTATAGTGTCTGATAATATACCAGATTTCCCCAAAGCTGACAACAGAAAACAGTGTCTATACTGCAAATTCAAATCTTTTTGCGTTGACAAAGGTTTGGTGTTATAAAGTGCTAAAAACTCCTCTACCTTTGATCAAGGAAAATCGGATCGATAGAATAGTTTCATCACTTGAGTGCATTGAAAGAAACCCCCTTGATAGGGACCTTCAGAGGGATTGCGTGCTCAAATTATACAAAAAAGCACAAAATCATAGGTGTGATGGAACTACCGAGCACTTTGATAAAGGAATTTTTAGAGGTATGATTATTACTACACTTGGAATGTTGGGGCTTATTGTGAACACCGGAAAATCTATCAGCCCAAGTGAGAATGGTTTTCTCGTATTAATGGGCAGGAGGAATGCGGAATATGAGAATCTTAAAATATTGCCTTTTGTTTTTAGGGAGATAGATCACGATAATTTTGGGTTTGTTGAAACAATAAGTAATGAGTATGGTGGGGGGTGTGAAGTTTCAACTCTTATAAATGACATAGAAGAGTATACTAAGCCTCAAAAAAAAGAGAGAGTAAAACGGTGGATTGAGGTTCTTAAATCGGTAGGCTTGGTGTCACAAAGTGAAGGTGGACTAATTCTTATAAATCGACCACTCATAGCAGAATTAAATATGAGAAGGCCAAATTTTATTACCCTAAAAGGGCGCTTTGAAGACGCTATACTCGAAAAATATGGGGAGTTGGCATCTAAGTACAATGGAATTGTGAGAATTGAGGATCTTCGCATAGAAATAGCTCTTAAGTTTCTAATGGATTATAATGAAATAATCACAAAAAATAATTTCGATCAATTGCTTTCTACTTTGGAAATGGAATCCAATAATTATAGAATTTCCTTTGGAAAACCCATGGGAGCCGCTGAGAAATTGTTTAAATATAAAGGTAATTCTTACAGGACAATATACATCTCAAGAAGGAGAGGGTAGGTCTAATGAAATCTGTCAATGATAAATTCCTAGAAAAACAATACAAGTTAAAAGACAGTCCTTTTGAAAAAAAGGTGAGCCGGGATAGTTTACACTTTTGGGTGGACAGAGAAGACCCACTTAAAGTTTGGAAAATGCAAGTAGAGAAAGGGATCAATGGCGTACAGAATCAAGTCAATTTCATAATAGGTGACTATGGAATGGGCAAAACACTGGCCCTTTTTAAGATAAAGGACGAATTTGAGGACAGAACCGATGTATATGAAACGTATATGCAACTTTTGTCTGAAAGTAGGCATAAGGGCGGTATGGATTTTCTATTCAGACTGTTCAAGGAAGTTGATTTTAAAACCATTCAAAGGGAGAGGTCTCGAGAAGACATAAACAAAGCAATTAGTCATCTCCCAGAAGACGAAAAATTCGCAGACTCAAAACAGATTTTCCGTAACATTTTCATATCAAATCGAGGTGTTTTTAGCTACGCGGATGAAGATAATGCTGACATACCAACTAACACTTCGAGTAATGCTGAGTTAGCAATAACTTTCCTAAAAGGTGGCACAATTTCAGAGAGAGAACGCAAAAAGTTGTTGAAAATTAATAGGAAAATAGATGATCTTGAGGATGCTAAGGTATATCTTGCTGCCTGGCTAATATTTATGAAGTCTCTCAAATATGAAGCTGTGCTAGTTTTAGTAGATGAATTTGAAAATCTTTTTTATCTGGTTAACAAAGCTGAGAGGGAAAGATACTTAGCATTGTTTAGGTCGCTTTTCGACTTAGCTGATGAAACAAACGTACCTCCTGAAACAATGTCTACATTGATACTTTTCTTTGCTTCTACACAGAGTGGGTGGGAACATTTCAACGAATTAGACGATAGGAGAAAGGTTGGAGACAGTCCTTCGACGGCCCTGATTGAAAGAGTTAATACTCCGGTCTTTCTCGAACCGTTAACTTTTGAAAACTCAAAGTTGTTGATAGAGCGAAGATTGAAATTTAACAGGGTAGATGACAAGATTGAGGATACCCCCTTGATTCCATTCACGGAGTCATTTGTTAAATTCATTCATGACGAAACAGGTGGAGTTCCTAGAGCTATAATAAAAAGATGCGATAAGATATTAGATGCAGGTATAGAGAAAAGGGTCAGCGAAATCGATGATAAGTTTGCAAAGGAAGTCATTGATGACTTGGGCTACCTTAGCCTCTCTTAAATAATTTATATGCTTCACATTTCGAATGCCCCGGTAGACTACCGTTGTGGGACTTCATGTTGTCAAACACCATTCATTTTGAGTTGTATCAATTAGAGCTCAAAAAGAGAGTTGGAAATGAAAGGTTGTTCCAAAGGAGGTAAATTGAGATTATCTCAATTTTGTCAAGTTTCCTGCACCTATTACTTCAACATATCAAATAATTTAGGTAAATTTACGTACGGACAATATTGCCTTCGATGCCACAATTTCTTGATGTACCTCTCACCTCAAAAAGAGGGACTTCTTTACGCATTACCGTTCCAAAGAAAGTACAATAGAAGCTTGACGTAAAGGAAGAGGATATAGTTGGGTATTATGAAGAGGATGGGAGAATTTTCCTGAGGAAGATGGATTAGAAAAAACCACTCTAATAATCGCCCATAGACGATTACTACCCCGAATTAGTGGGCTAACCCAAAAGCGGTGCACCTCAGATTTGAGAATTTGAAATATTTGCAAAGGTTTAAACCAAAGTACACCTCTTTGTTTTATTATGCAAAGAGACGAATTTAAGAAAATACTTTTGAACTCAGTAAAGGAAACAACACAAAATATTCGCAGATTGAACGAAAAGTCGTTAGGAAAAGATACATACGATGATGAATTTGAATATGAAGCCACTTACAAGGCGCATTTATATCATGTCCTATTGAAAAATGGCATTGATTATGGGGAGCTTAGACTTGAAATGCAACCAGGGAGCCGCATTGGTGAAAACGAACATATAGACTTGTGGTACACAGGCCCCAATGATCAGCATGATTACTTGATAGAAGTGAAACAGGTGTTTGAACTAAACAGCAATAAAGACGACATCAGGGTTAGCGAATATAGAAGAGAAAGGGACGGCAGGCTTCAAGACGGCATCATCAAAGATGTGATTAAATTAAACAAATCCTGCAGGGGGGACAGACATGGTATAATGTTGCTGTCTTGGGTAAACACGAGGGTGGAAGACAAATTGAGTCTCGATACGGTGAAAAGTAGTATACAGAGATTGGTCAAGGAACAGCAGTCGAAGCTATACCCAGAAAGAATTGAGTTACTGTGGAGTTCTGGAAATAGAACAGAATACGTATCGCTCGATTAGAGTTTACAGTATCTGAGTGCTTGACTCTTTGATTAAACGTTTTCCTGCCATTTCCCAACATACGGTATCATTCTGAGTCGATTAGAAGCGATTCTACAGTGTCAGGACCCCGATAAGGTATCTACTAAAATGGAAGGAATGTCCAAAGGACAGGACATTCCAACCTGACAGCATCGAAAGATGCGATCCTGGAAAACACTGGGTGAGTGCATATATCGATCTGTACCTGGGTTTTAAACATTCTGTCCGGCTAGAGTATCAAAATGATACACTAACAAAAAACTACCTTGATATTAGCATTCACTACTACACAAACATGGCAAAGTCCATGGGTGAGTATATAAAGAGAAGGAAAAGAATTAGGTGAACCCAGAATAAGATTCGATTTTTTCCCTAACTCTTTATTTGGATTTCGATCTGAACGCCGTCAGGTATGGGTATTCTCATTAATTGCCTGAGGGTTCTTTCATCTGCATCAACGTCGATTAGCCTCTTGTGGATTCTCATTTCCCAGCGATCCCATGTG
>JAKBQK010000166.1 GCA_021835265.1 Thermoplasmata archaeon | reverse complement strand
CTCGAAGGGGAAGACAAGGCCAATGCGCATAGACAATATATACCTGTTCAATGAAATGGAGCTATGTGATCAACTAAATGGAAAGGTTAAAATTGGAACTGCAACAAGTATCCGTTCTGAATATTGGAAGAGAAACGAAATTTACCCAAAGAATCAATGGAACATTGACCTAAAATTAAAAGTGAAAGAACTTGAATATTTGATTGAAAAAATGAACAAAACCAATCTATGAGGACCACTCATATTTTTATCATTCCTTATCTTCTTCCTTAAGTCCTTTGTAGACCATTGTGTATATGTTGTCCACAAGGCATCTCTTCAGGTTTTTGTTGCCGTTTATCTATTTGTAGAATCGAAATCGTCCGATATGTATGAAAACGAAACCTCATCGAACATGTGCCTTAATGAAAGTTTGAAATTCTCCTCACTGTTTATTCTGGCACTTGTCTTAAGATCAGCATTATTTTCAAGGCTGTTCTTCAACCTAAGCAGTATGACCTTGTCTGTTCCATAACGATCATTCATCTCCTCTATTATTCTTGAAAGGGGTTCTTCCTCCTCTTTTTGCGTCTTGTATTGAGGCTCTGCTTCTGCTCAAGAGATTTATCGGATTCTCTGAGCCTTATCTCGCCATGCGTTATGAGTTCTATACGGTACGAGTCAAGATCAACCTGTCTCAGTAACTCAACAGGTAGTGATTCTCTTCTAACTGGCAGTTTCCTCAGCAGAACCTTTCCGAAGGCATACAGTTTCTCAAGTTCTCTATCCTGGAAACTTATTATCTGTGAGAGGCTATGTTTACGCAGGAAAAATTGTTCTCAGGGGTGTGAAAGCCCTTGGTACATTAAGCATTTTACTTACCATGTTGGAAGATTGCCTAGACAATCATGATGAATTGTATAGTGAGATGATAGGAGAAATCTGAATGTGCACATAGAAACTGGATGACTTTACGACTGTTACCGGAACTGTTCCAGTTTCCTCAACCCTTACCTGAATTACCTACCATGGATTTGAAATTGAGAAGACTCTCAAAAAGGATCCTCGAAGGATACCCGATTAACAACAAATCATTCTGGAAAACATGGAAATCATTGCTTATGTTCTACTATCCGGATAAGGCTTTTCAGATAGCACTGAGCTAGGGCCATACCACCACAAGGCAGTATGAGCATTACCTTTAAATTCCACTTGAAGATAATGACAGGAAAGAAATGAGGAAATGTGCGGAGGAGTGGAACTAATGTTGAATTTTGAATATGAATATCCCGAAAAAATTGTGCTTGATGATGGGCAAGAAATAACTCTTGGAAATGAAGATTTCAAAAATGAGCGATTACTAGCAATTGTCATTCCGAGTGACAAAGTTTGGGTTTTTGCTAATTTTCTTTACAATAAGGGGTTCACGGACGCTCGTCCTGCATGGGGACAAGACGAAAGATATAGCCTTTCGCGGATAATCAACGATCCATGGGAACTCCATTTGAGGATTTATGAAAATGGGAGAGTATTTCCACACATAGAAGTTAGGAGAGATTATTTTCAGCATCTTGATAATAATTACATCTGGCCTGTATACTAAGAAGCGATGAAATATATTGAGTCTTTCACTGCTACTTCAGGTCTTCTTCATCTTAAAACAAACAAATGGATTAGCCGTATTCGATCTAAAGCCAAGCTGAACATTGATGCGCCGTCATCTTTGACAGAATGGAAGCCTATAGTCTCATTTGCGGGAGGGATTTTAGTTGGGACATTCTTGATATACGGCCTCATGAAATTGCGAGAATACTTGGCTGAACCTCCAAGACTTATAGCAAATGCACTAGTGCAGAAAAATGAAAGATCATTATTGATAGAGATTCCCGATGATTTGGTAGCTAAATTAGGAATAGCCGAAAGAGAAAAAATTGGTTTCTATGAATACGATGGGTCAATATTAATCAAGATCTAATAGATGGAATTGATAGTACAAGAAATAGCTCATTGGGTTGCATATCACTTGTTGATTTCAATTTGTGTATGTTACAAGCCTTTTTCAACAGATTAAAATACATATACGTCGTATGAGTCAGTATGAGCAAAAAAGATGAGATACTTAAGTTTTTTAACGCTTTTCTACAGAATTACGATGCTGGAAGCACAAACGATGTCTGGAGGAGGCAGAGCGAAGAATTCAGAGCGTTCTGGCGAAATAAAATTATGAAATCAAATTCCGGTTATTCGAATAGTGAATTGAGCCGGATCATCCAGATATTAGACATAAAGGGTCGAAGGGATCCAAATGATGATGTACAAGGGGCCGCATATGTACAGATTTATCAAGATGATTGGAAAAATATTTTTAAAGGGATCAAAGAAAATCCCCAGCTAAAGGAAGTACTCGATAAGATTCTTACTTCAAGCGACGATAGCACCCTTATCAATTCAATAAACGAACTCAAAAGAATCAACTCAATTGATAAGCTTACTGGGACGAATTCAGTTGTGATTAATGATTTCCTTTTTGCCTACAGTCCGGACAGGTACATATCTGTTATGTCCCTCCAAGACAGATATCTCATAATTGATTACTTTGGACTGGGTAATTCCTCGGAATTAATTGAGAAATCTTATGGAGAAACAATCGTGGAAAGCAATAAACGCATTTTATCGTTGGGATATTCATACGGACTAGGAGGGACCCCAAGAATACAGTCAGAATTTCTATATTCTAAGAGTATAAAGAATCGTTGGAGAAAAATAGACCCTTACTCGAGTGAGATAATAGGTGCGATTGCATTTATTAAATTTGGAGACGTTTCTGGGGTTTACTCGAATGATTACATCGATGAATTCAGTAGAGGTGTATGGGATCATTGGAATACTCCGAGTGATTATATGAGAAGCACCCCGGGTACTTTGCTTCTTTACGATGGTGAAAGAAAAGGAATTACGATCCAGGCAAAAGTCACGGATGTCAAGAAACGTAGAGAGGGTGAGTTTCCCTATAAAAATGCGATCGATCCAAATTCAGTAATAATTTTTGACCCTCCGATCTCCAAAGATTCTATAAAAAACGTACACGGACTAGAAAATTTCGCCAAGGGACAAACTCCTAAATATAATCTCAAACGGCATATGCATGACGAGTTGATGAACAATTACCATGGAAAACTCAGAAGCAAAGTCCAATTAGGTGATTCTAACAACAGGCAATATTCGCTGCAGAAAGATGATGATGGGATCAATATAATCGGAGATGGAGTCGATCCTCAGACTGACAAGTATATTGCTGAAACTAGACTCTTTCAAAGTGCTTTTCGAAATTCTTTATTGAAATTATTTAACCACAAGTGCCTTTTTTGCGATGTAGATTCTGATTTATTGTTAGAAGCGGCACATATTATGCCATTCAGTGCCGACCATTCATCGGCAGGCAATTTTGCGAACGGACTCACTTTGTGCACCATACACCACAGCCTATTCGATAAGGGACTTATTTCGATAAAAGATGATACCGTTATACCCAGTAAGGGGCTAATTTCCGCTGAAAGTGATTTTCTAATTAAACAGTACAATGAATTATTAAGGATGTCGCCTGTGAGCCTTCCAAAGGGCGAGAAGAGCGCTAAATTTCTGGAGTGGCATTATGATAATGTCTTTAAGCACTATAAATAAGTGTCCACCTTAACTTCAAACCGATCATCAAATCCTATCTGAAATTATGGACAGTGATTGTTTTAATATTAGATCGCTCACTATGCCTAGAACCATAAGATTCTAAATTTAGTCATCAGATAATATGTTAACTTCTATCGAGAATTCAAAGAAAAGTAAACATTTGATCGATGTGCGTGTTATCTCTAGATGTCAAGAAAAATGTTATCTGTCCACGGTGACATGACGATGTTACTATGAGAGTCCGAGAGACAGCTGACTGTGATCTTGACCTGAGAGGTTGTCTAATAAGATTGGCTGTCCTTCGCCTCGACATAATACCCTGAAACAAGGGTGAATAGAAGACTGTAGAGATATCTCTGACCTAGATTTAGTTGAAAACTTAAAAAGAAGACAGATCAATTGACATTGAGATTTTATGGGTGATTTATAGGAAAAATAATCCATTAAAATTTATAAATGGATAGCGTAAGCTATCGAATTTCAAGAAAAATAGGAGGAATAAGGACAATTCTGGAAGTAAACGGATGAAATTGACTTATTTCCTGAAGAACTTATCAATTCATTGCATATTTATGGCAAATAGAGTGGAAATTAGAAAAACTCTGTAGGAAAAGTCTATATTAAATTTACGAATTGCATTTTAGATGGAATGTGATTTCATTGCACATGTGAGAAAGAATGAAGATGGAAGTTGGGCTAAACCACACTCTCTAACAGAACATTTGATTGGAACCTCCAAACTTTCAAGGAGATTTTCAGAAAAGTTCAATTCTGGTGGTTGGGGAGAAATTATAGGGTTGTTACATGATTTAGGTAAAGGTCGCAAGGAATGGCAAGAATATTTACGTATTAAAAGTGGATATGATGAGGATGCAAGTTTAGAAAATATAAAAGGTAAGTTGAAACATGCAATATATGGTGCAAAATTTGCAGAACAAACTTTCAACACCGGTAGAATATTAGCATACAGTATATCTGGACACCATACTGGAATACCCGATTGGTCACCAGCTGGGGGAATATCTATACAATCGTCCCTTCAATTGCAATACCAAAATCTCAATTCTCAAGAATTGAGTAAAATAGATAATTCGATAATTGACCTGGTTAAAATAGCTAAGTTTGATGAAATTCTTCCAAGGAAATTTGAACCCGATGGTGTAGATTTTGCTTTGTGGATCAGGATGCTATACTCTACATTAGTTGATGCAGATTTCTTGGATACAGAGTCATACATGGATCCAAATAAATCATCGACAAGAGGCGGATATAAATCATTGAGTGATTTAGATCAAATATTTGATCAATATATTAAGCAATTAGAATCACAGTTAGAAACGAAATCCAGCAACAGAAAAATTAATCAGATGAGAAAAGAAATTAGGTTGATATGCCAGAAAAAGGCCAATAGTCCCTCGGGAATTTTCTCATTAACTGTTCCAACAGGTGGAGGTAAAACTCTTTCAAGTTTATCATTTGCTATGGAACATGCCAAGATTAATAACATGGATAGGATAATTTATGTGATACCTTACACGAGTATAATAGAACAAAATGCAAATGTTTTTAAAAATATATTAGGGTCGGATCAAGTAGTAGAGCATCACTCTAATATTGATAGTGAAGATTCCACGTTTAGATCAAGATTGGCTACGGAGAATTGGGACGCTCCAATAATAGTAACAACATCTGTTCAATTTTTTGAATCATTGTTTTCAGCTAAACCGAGCAAATGTAGGAAATTACATAATATTGTAAATTCGATCGTGATTTTAGACGAGGCACAACTGCTCCCAATAAAACTTTTACAACCCATTCTAAATACCATGAATATTCTTTCAAAGTATTATAATGTGACATTTATAATCTCTACTGCTACTCAACCCGCTTTTAGGGAGAGGGATGTAAATGGTAAGAAATTCGAGGGTCTACAAAATGTTATAGAGATTATGGACGATATCGAGCATTTAGAAGATGAATTTAAAAGGGTTGAGGTTCAATTTCCCTCAAATTTCAATGTCAATAATACTTGGGAAGAAATAGCTGAAGAACTAAAAAGATACAAACAGGTGCTTTGTATAGTTTCAGATCGAGAAAGCTGCCGTAAGTTGTATGAACTTATGCCACAAGAAGGAAAATTCCACCTATCCGCTTTAATGTGCGGAGAACATAGAAGTAAAACAATTGAAAAAATAAAAAAAGAATTAGATAACAAATCTACAGTAAGAGTAATAAGTACACAACTGATAGAGGCAGGTGTGGACATAGACTTCCCGATAGTTTACAGATCCATGGCAGGTTTAGACTCCATTGCTCAAGCTTCGGGACGATGTAACAGGGAGGGCTCGTTGAAAGGACTTGGTAAAGTTTTTGTTTTTAATCCACCTACAAAACCACCAGTTGGAATTTTAAGAAGGGCAGAAGAAACATCAAGAACTATTCTGATGGCAACCACTCAAAGAACACTTAGGCGGGAATTATTTGACGAATTTTTTTCAGAATTATACTGGAAAGAACATAACCTAGATTCTGAAGAAATTATAAAATTATTAACCCCTGATCCTGAACTCGCTATAAATTTTCGAACAGCTTCAGAAAAATTTAAGATTGTTGATGATAGAAATACAAAAACAATTCTTGTAAGATATGGAAAAGGTGTGAAATATATAGATTATTTAAAAGATAATGAATTGGATCGACAATTAATGAGAAAATTGCAAAGATACACGGTAAATATTAGAAAAAGTGCGTTTTATGATATGCTAAAAAAAGGTTCTATTGAGGAAATAAAACCCAATATTTATGCACTTTCTTCTGAAATTGATTATTCTGAAGATATTGGTCTTGTGATAGGAGAAACTATTTATGACCCTGATAAGTTTATGGTATGAGGTTAAAAAATGCATGAATGGTGCCTTGAGGTTTGGGGAGACTACGCCTGTTTTACAAGACCGGAGATGAAAGTAGAACGCGTAAGTTATGACGTTATTACTCCGTCTGCTGCCAGAGCCATTTTTGAGGCTATATTATGGAAACCCGCAATAAAGTGGAATATAACAAAAATAGAAGTGATTAACCCTATTAAATGGACTTCGATACGAAGAAATGAAATCGGCAGAAAAATACCTAAACCAAGTGAGAAACAAATTGAAGGGGTTGATAAACCACCAGACGGCATATTTGTTGATGATGAGAATGTAAGACAACAACGGGCAAGTTTGATTTTGAAAGATGTTAGATACAGAATATATGGTTACTTTGATTTTATACCAAATCAAAACAGAATTTACAACCATAAGAATAATACCGAAATTTTTGCTGATAATATTGAAAAAGAAGAAGCAGTGAAACTTGATGAAACAGAGGCAAAATATACCGCTATGTTCGAACGCCGTGCTAGAAAAGGACAATGTTTTCATAGACCATATTTAGGAACCCGAGAATTTGGATGCGATTTTAAACTTATAAATATGGAAATAGAAAACAT
>JAKBQK010000095.1 GCA_021835265.1 Thermoplasmata archaeon | reverse complement strand
GCAAAATCAGAGTTTCGATGTTTCCTTTATTTATGTGTTGCTGTGCTCCTCCAGTTTGGTTAGAAATGAGCTTATTTAAATTAGCTTGTAGGGTAAAGTACAAATATTCTGAATTTAGAATTTCCGTAGGGATAATACCAACCACGGACTGATTGCCACAAGTATCTATTTCTATTATACTAATTTGACCTAATGTAGCTCCCGTAATCGCCAATACTACCGTTCCTTTTGGCATCAATTTGGTAGCAGACTCTTTTACTGCATTTTCTGTTATATATTCTGAAGGTTCAATAATACGAAATTCATTTATCTTACCTGAATTTATCCAAGGTATTGTACCATTTTCCCAATAACTTTTATTCATTGTAGAGGGTGTTCCACCTAATATCGTTTTAAATTCTTTACCAATTTTGGAAACGTGCCAACCTTTTGGGATCATTTCCAACTCAGAATCTATCATCTCCCCTCCACTTGACTTATATGGTTGGTCATTTACGTCCGGAAATTCAAAGTCGATGAACCAGTGCTTGAATAGGGATTGGGCAATGGATTCGAGGGTTTTATTCATCTGTTGATTGAGTTCTATTTTAGTATCCAAATTTGACAGAATATTTGCAATTGCTGTTTGCTCAGCGTAATCTGGTATTGCAATTTCCAAGTTGTAAACATTTTCTCTGTTTAATCCAGGCACAGCTGAATGAGTGTTCATCTCATCAAGTTTTATGGTTTGCAGGAAATAGTACCAAAATTCAAAATCACCAATTCCGTGTATAGTAAGATAATAGGTCGTGTCAATAGGCCAAAAATTATCCTTCGAAAATCTTACTGAACCAACATTGCCTTTCCTTCCAATTATAATACCGGGTCCTTCAACAAGATATTTATCATGAAAACCTACGATCCCATTGGACCCGTACACCGGATAGTACCCCTTTCTCCTCTGGTCTTCTCTTAGGCCTTTACCGTAGTTTAATTTGATCATGTTCCGTATAAATCTGGAATCCCATTTTCTAATTTCAGAATTCAAACCCAATCTTCTCCAGATTTTTCTTTATCTCTTCATCAAGTTTGTTACCATCTTCCATCAGTCTTGCAAGTTCTGAGGTAAAATTATTCATCTTGTCCTCAAAATCTTCATCGTCATCCACTTCTTCGCTTCCAACGTATCTTCCCGGGGTGAGAATCCAGTTGTTTTTCCTTACATCCTCCACATCTACGGATTTGCAAAAACCAGGAATATTTTGATATTTGGTCTCCGAACTTTCCAAATGTTCTCCTCTCCAGAGATGGTATGTGTTTGAAATTTTCTTTATATCAACATAAGTAAGTTCCCTGTGTCTCCTATCTATCATATTCCCTAGCTTCCTTGCATCTATGAAAAGAATCTGATTCTTCCTATCGCGGAATTTGTTGTTGTGCATATCCCTTGAAACAAACCATAGACATGCAGGAATTCCAGTGTTGTAAAATAGCTTGTCGGGAAGTGCAACCATGCAGTCTATCAGATAATCTTCAATGATGTTTTTCCTGATTTCTCCTTCGTTGGATGTATTGGAACTCATGGAACCGTTAGCTAGAACAAAACCTGCAATGCCGCTGTGAGAAAGATGATTAATGAAATGCTGAACCCATGCAAAGTTGGCATTGCCTGCTGGTGGCACCCCGTATTTCCATCTTACGTCATTTTTTAGGGAATCCCCACCCCAATCAGAGTCATTAAAAGGTGGATTTGCAAGAATGAAGTTTGCTTTGAGGTCTCTGTGGGCATCGTTGAGAAGACTACCCTCGCTGTTCCATCTGACAGAATCAGCATCTATTCCTCTGATTGCCAGGTTCATCCTACAGAGTTTCCAGGTAGTCTGGTTGGACTCCTGGCCAAATATGTGTATGTCATCCAACCTTCCCTGATGCGTTTCAACAAACTTCTCACTCTGCACAAACATTCCGCCAGAGCCACAGCATGGATCGAATACCCTCCCGGTGAAGGGTTCAATCATTTCAACAAGCAACTGAACAATGCTTCTTGGAGTGTAGAACTGACCACCCTTCTTTCCCTCTGCATCTGCGAACTGCCCAATGAAATATTCATATACCTTTCCAAGAAGATCTTTGCTTACTCCTTCCATTGCGTTGAATCCAATGCCACTTATCATATCTATGAGTTCACCTAGCTTCTGCTTATCCAGAGCAGGACGTGCATAGTCCCTTGACAGTACCCCTTTGAGAGTAGCATTGTCGCGTTCAAGTGCATCCATGGCCTTATCCACAATCACCCCTATGGTTGGTTGCTTTGCATTTTCCATAAGATAAGTCCATCTTGCTTCAGGGTCAACCCAGAAAACGTTCTTTGCCCTGTATTCATCAATGTCTTCAGAACTGGAAAGTCCTTCCGGATCTTGCTCAATCTCCTTGTAAGTTTCATCGAAAGAATCGGAAATGTATTTGAGAAAAATTAGTCCAAGCACGACATGTTTATATTCGGCAGCATCCATGTTGCTTCTAAGTTTGTCGGCAGCTTTCCATAATTCCTTTTCAAACCCAAGATCTCCACCGTTGCCACTTGCCACAATTAGTTTAATAGTCGAGTCTATATCAACGTTTGTTTATCATTTATAAACCAATTAATTGTTAAAGTTTTCAAATCGAGACCGCAAACGGAATTACGGTGAACTAATTTTAAAAAAATGAGGGTGACTTGAGATTTTTCATGAAAAGCTAAGCAGGTAGACATCAGAGCCTTACCTTCCCTTATGTTGGCAGAATACCTAGAATATGGCGCGGAAAATATTGAAAAAAATGAATTGAAATAATTTTAACGAAAGGAACAGATTTCAGGTAAGATAAAGTACTATGTGTGAATTAGAAATCCTTTAAGATCTGTGTTCACATTCCTATGAGGGATTTTACCGTATGTATCATTGACATTAGGGTGAAAAAACCAAAGTAGTTTTTCACCTTCCAGTAATGCAAGTGAAAAGCCAAACGACCTATTTTTCAATAATTTTATCTAAAAATTGTGAAATGCAATCCATTTACAAAGGAGTGCTACGACGGATCAAAAGATCAGTTCTACATCTTCTATTCATTATCAAGGAGAGCAATGGATTAGACGAAAAATATGTAAGAACTGAACTAATTGCCTGTTGGAGAGGTTAAAATTTGTGATTGACAGTGTTTTTGATGTCAACTTGATATTGCTAAAATGAGGCATTGGGTTATTGCAATTCTTCATGATATCTATTAATTACCAAACAAGATCAAAGTATTTCGAGACACAAGTGCCATATGAAACATACGTATAATGCTATTCATGTTTACTTACTTTCTCAATTTTTTTATATCTAAGTCTAGATAATAGAAATCCATGGGAGATACATCAAGAGTAAATCAATCCACTTTGTAATTTCCGGGTTTAATTCCATTGTAAGGTTCAACTTGTAATCTACGAAACTTAGAGTAATGGATTTTTGATGATAAAAACACACGAGATGAATATGAGGAACTTTTTAAAACTGGAAATGTACTACTATCTACTCTCCCTTTCCGCAAATATCTATTTGTTATTATTAGTGGATAAATGGAATATTTTGCTTGTTTGCAAGTATCCATTTTTGAATAATCATCCCTTATTTCAAGAAAAAAAAGATTAGAATTGTTCTTGTTTCTAAGTATCAGCCTTATAAAAGAAAATAAAAGAATGTATAGAATCGGAGCAAAAGTCATTCCAAAATCGATTGAAAAAAATTTTGGATCAAGTAATCTCTGCAACAATATTAGCAAAAAATAATAGATGAATAAAACACCCAATTCATATATTGAAAAAAAGTCAGTGATCTTCAGTAATTTATAAGCATTGACTTTAATGCTTGCAAGATTTGTTTTGTGCTCTGGATATTCGATCTTATGAAACAGATCTTTTAGTTCCAAGATTGAATACTCATTTTGTTCATAGCAGGATTTGCAACAATAAACTTGTAACTCTCTGGTATAAACTGGGGACTCATGATGATGAAATACAGACCCCTTTCTGTCTTTTGAACCGTACCATCGTGTAAGAACATAAATACAAACAACAAAAAGTGCTGAGAATCCACTTAAGAAAAAAATTAGATAATTAAAAGTTGACTGGGAAGAAGCAATGGTAGAAGAATATGCTGCAACAAGTATGGATACATCCGCTATTGCCAATTGGATTATTGCCAACCAATACGTCAGACGTGCAGATTTTTTTAAAGAGATGTCGAGATCTATACCTTCCAACATAAACTGGGGGTTTTCTTTTGCCAGGTATTTCAATATAACAAGAACATCAATTTTATTATTTGTTGCTAGTCCACTGTTTTCCAATAAGATTGAATATACCTACATCATTTAAATTTTTCTGAATTGTGGGAAGTTCATAATTGCAAGAATGGAATAGAACAATTCGATAGAATTTATTGAAAACTGACATTATTCTGAATTCCTAGAATAAGTGGAATGAACAGAGTTCCCTATGTATTAGTTTCCAGGAATTTTCATCGGAAATTATTATTGAAACAAACTAAGAAATGTGATCTTGAAAAGTGAAAGCGTTATTAATTTGTATCAGGAGTCATGATTTTTACCTTTCTCCTTTAACAAGGAGAGGATTAGAATTAAAGTAAACCGAATCAAGTGTTCAATTATGCTAACCTCTTAACATAAACGAAAGATGATTGAGATTGACAATTGGGGGAAAAATATAGCTTTTAACCGTACTTCACAATTCGTGGTTTTTCTCCTGGACCACCGTGAAGAAAAATCAAAATTCTATTTTGTAATATCTTTTCTTTTGTGCCTTTAAATATTTTGGGATCGTTGATCAGGAATTCTTCAATTTTTCTTTTGAATGCGTTTAAATCATATTCCCCAAAAAATAGTTCAATCCCAATTTTATAACAAGTAGGTTTATTTAAAAATGATGATAATTTATTAAGATCTTTCATAACTTCACTCTTATAAAATGGATCCACTCTTTTTATTTCAATTACAGCAAGATTCTCTGAATTGGATTCAGGAACATGAACAATTAAATCTGGACTTTTGCCTCTAATATTATTCGGAATAAGAGGTGTTTTGTGCTTAAAATACTCTCCATGAAGTGTATAACCTCTATCATAAAGGTTACAACGGAGTTGATGGTATAATTCATAAGCATAAACTCTTTCCTTATATTTCATAGTGCCTTCATTTTCAACTGCGGATTGAAAAGTGAAATATTCCTTACCTATCGATTCGCATGCGCATTGTAATTTGTTCAAGAACCATTTGACATCTTCATTATCATCATTCAAATTCATTCCCTCAAAACCCCTCAACAACCGGCAATGGAAATATAGAATCTTTATCTTTGTCCTGTTTAGGCCTCAACTCCATCGCATATTCAAATGATTCAGCCTGAATGAATTTATCTGCCAATGCCTTATAGGGAACCCAAGTGCCGGCAAAACCTAATACTCTCCTCGCATCTGCGACCATCTCCAATTGATCCGCAGTCCATAGTGGTGACACATAACCCGTTCTCGTTAGTGAATTGAGTGGAATAAATCTCATAGGATAAACTGATGCCCCCCATTCCATAAGATTCTTTAACCGTAACAGGAAATCTGCAGGTGTGTCACCTTTTTTATGTTGTTCATCCCAGAAATTGTGAAGCATGTAGAAGATCAGATTTTTTTTCTTGTATCCTGCATCTCCGAGAAGGTTGATAGCCTTCTTTATGTAAGGGCCTTCCCAGGGCCAGTCATAAGCCATGTGAATAGTTTTCGATTTTACATCTGCAAGGAGTCCTGCAGTCTCCTCATCCATAAGCCTTGCATCGAGCCCCTGGTTGAAATCAGCTTCTATTCCTTGTTCAATGAGCTCCCTGAGCATTGATTTTGCATATGGTGAAGCGAGGAAATTATTGTCCCATATAGTGACTTTCTTGTGGTTGGGATGCATAAGATCTTGAATGGATGGTTTCTCATCCCTCATACCTCCTTCCACTTTAGGAACGACACAGAACTGGCACTTCCTAATGCATCCTCTGGAAGTGAATACAATAGAGCGATCCCAGTTCTTCCATTTTTCCACCTGTTTCAACAGGTGATATGCAGGAAGCATTCCTTCCGCCTCTTTCACTAATCCTAGATGCACTTTGACATATGGAAATGTTTTCTTTATATTTTGGGGCATGAGAGTCGCATAAATTCCCCCAACTCTTATTTCTGCTGATGGAAAATGCTTATGATAATATTCTATGGCCTCATGTACAGGCTTCCAGGAATATGTAAATAGAGAAGTTATGTATATTTTGTCTGGTTCAAAATCAAGCGAGGATGTTCCATTTACTAGATTAACATTATTCCATTTTCTTTCCTCAAGTTTTCCTAATTTTAAAAGTCCTAAGGGAGGGTATTTTGAATAATAGGAGGGTTCAACTAATAGGATCCTCATGGATCCTTAACAATGATAGAAATTTAAAATTTTTGGATCCTTTAGGATCCTTCAGTATACTAAAATAAATCATTAAGGATTTTACTCTTTATTCCATTGCTGAATCCATTGTACAAGAAAATCAGCTATAAGTATGAGTTGATACACGCTTCTTGGATTGTTCATATCATCCATAAAAGTATGCCCAGATGGATTCCTTAGATATTTGTTAAATCCCAAGATAACCCTTTTGAAAGATTCCATGTGATCATTTATGTCAAAACCATTGTTATCTGGAGGTCTATACTTTCTCATAAATGAATTCACAAGATCAGTCAATTCTATACGAGTATTTTCTTCGATTTCAAGTTTCCTTTTCATTAATTGCTCGATAAATATGAAAGCCTTCATGGTTGCACCCTGCATATCATTTGCCTCTTTGAGTCGGTTGGCAAGTTCCGGTTCAACTATTTTTTCTCTCAGGAAGTTTAGCACAGTTTGTGGGATTGGACTTTTATGCTTCTTCGGCGATTTTACAATTTCCTTGATTTCATCATTAGTATTCAAAAGATTATTGACTTCTGCCGAATCTATGGCTTTGTGCAAAAGTTCGAGTTTCATAGAATTTATATTAGTTGAGTCAGTTAAATCATTAAGTTTTTCAATTTGTTCCATTGCCTTTCCGATTTTTATTCCTAACTTCTCGTTGTTTTCAGATATTTTCCTTTCAACTTCAGCAGCCTCCCCCTTTTTTAAACAAATTGTACGATGTTGCTAACACGGATTCAAAGATAGGTAACGGGATCTT
The DNA here is from genome assembly GCA_021835265.1 of Thermoplasmata archaeon. Next base: position 24 of record JAKBQK010000095.1, on the reverse strand, counting down.
GAATCTAATTCGAGCAACTGAAAA
>JAKBQK010000043.1 GCA_021835265.1 Thermoplasmata archaeon | reverse complement strand
CGAATGATGGGCTCTTCGAAGAAGAGTGCGAGACGTAAATCAAAAGAGGGGTTAGGGGTGAATTTTGATTGGAGGCGAAGCATGGGGTCCTGTGCTCGGCGTGCAGGCGAGCGAAGGGCACATAGTAACTGGCGAAGGCTCAAAGAGGGGTGGCTGAAAGTCGGGGTGAATTTGAGACTGAGCGGTAAGTTTCTATTTAAATTTATAAAACTGAAAAAATCTGATTAACCTTATCAATCCAGTACTTTCTGTAACCCTCAGCCACCACACTCAAATTGTCTGTCCTCATGAACAGGTACACTTTTATAGAAAACTCGCCGAACAGAAACTCCTTCTGAGAACCATTATCTTCAAACAGTTTACTGAAATAATCTGCTTTTTGTTGATAATCTGTATATTTTGTGCTTTTAGGGTCTACAAACACTATTCTATATTCACTTCCTTTTTTGAGCCAGAATATGAAGTCTGGAGAGTAGTCTCTCATCTTGTTCTTGTATGCGTCGTAGTACGGAACGCCGATTCTGTCCAAACTCTCATCGATCTTAGAGAAAACCCACCAGTCTATTTTGAGATCCTTTGCTTCACTACTGGAGATGAATGTATCTAGATCATGCACAAATTCCTTCTCACTATCAACCTTTATTATGTGGTTTATGAAATCAGCCTTATCAGAGGCTGACAAGATTATTGGCAAGTAATAGTGATGTGCTAGATTGATTAACTCTATTTTGCTTTCATCGTAGTCAAACAATAATCTCTTTTTGGTTTTTGTTAACTTTTCTATCTGAGAAGTATATTCATCTATGTCTATTTCTTTAGATTCAAGCTTCCTTTTTAGTTCTTTCTTTATTATTTCTGGATTTTTAAAGCTTCTTACCTCTTCTAATTTTTCTGTCAACTCTTTCTTCTTCTCTTCAGAGACCATTTCCACACCGATTTCTTTAAAATGGATGATCTCATCCTCAAGCTCCTTAAATTTGTCCATTTCCCTCATGGAGGTATTAAGATGGTCTATGAGGTTCGACAATTGTTTATGGGCATTGTTCAAATCATTACTTACAAAATTGGCCTCATCTAGATAATAATGTAATCGGCCTAAAGTGGCAGGTGTCGCTCTATCAGAATAGAGTGCATAGATCACTCTATCATCTTTGATCCAGTTAACATAATTCTCCAAAAGCTTGAAATTGCCTCGGAACTTTGGCAACTCCTTTAACTGAACTTCTTTCTTTTCAACGTAGACTGGCAAAAGAAGTGTTGGATTGAAGTCAAAGTTACTCTTCCTGACATCTATAAGTTCACCAGCCTTTTCTCGCTCAAATTTTATACTTTCCATTATTTCTCTTAAGTTTTGTTCGTTCGTTCCAAAAACGAACAAAGTTTCCATGAGCGATATTGAGCCCCCTCTCTTCTTTTCCTGTACAAGAGAGAGTATCTGCTTTGCTTCGACATCTCCATTCTTTGATAAGGTTTCAAGTCTTTGGCGTTTATCCTTAAGCGGCTCTATCCTTACTCCTCTGCCTAAGGATTGGAGAACATATTTTTTTGCATCTCCACTTCCTATATTTACGAAAACCATTACGTTTGGCCTGTTGGAGTCCCACCCTTCATAGAAAGCCCTGGAACCCATAAGTATGTTAATAGAACTGCCAATACTGTTAAGACTGCCAAAAAAGCTGTCTTCCATGGGATTTTCACTCACCTCGTAGTCTGACAGGGTGTCCTTCAGCCATTTTGTTATATCGCCTATCTTTATTGAGGCAAAATACCTATCTGATGTCTTAAGTTTGAATGCAAGTTCTTCCTTGTTCACCTGTGTCTTAACGACCTCTATTTTTCCGGTGCTGTCAGCATTGTATACGAATTTTAAAACATCATCAAAGGTTAGATTTGAAAAATCAGTGTTCCCCAATGTAAGTTTTCTATTGCCGAACACATAATTCGGCTGATTCTTGAATTCATCTGCTATAGAACTCTTAACCTCCTCAAATAAACTAGTGTCGATCTTGTTAAGTGCTATTTCTCCCAATGTTTCAAAGAATATTTGAAGATCTGAATTTTCTATGCTCGTGGTGTTTCCGTAAAGTACCAGCAGCGGGTTATGATAAAGATTATCAGAAGTGCGGGATAATTCTTGGTAAGCTTTCTTAACCATTGCTAGGGTGATCAGAGTCTTCAGTACAACAATTTTTCTTTCCTCAAAATCTGTGTTATCATTTCCTCTTTCAAAGGCCTCCATGCTCTGTTGCGAAACGTAAACATTCTTCCCATATCCTCTCTCTGTAAAAGCCTCTAGATTCAGGTTAAATACTGTTGTTATCAAATCCCATGCATCAGTAAAAGTAGCAGAGAAATTGAATAGAAATCCGTTGCGGGAGAGAATTGAGTAGAAAATCTGTCTTTTGGAGTCTTCCTTATTGCCTTTATGCGCTTCATCTAGGATAATGTACCATTTACCATTGTTCTCTATATCCTCAAATGACAGGAGTTTTTCACTAGAGGTATCAGATATTAAATCGGAGCGGTAGATAAATACGTTTACGTCATCCTTGCTAAAAAGTAAGTTATGCTTGACGTTGTCGTATTCCTTTAAATCCCAATATCTTATCTTTAATGGTGAAAATGAATTGAACTCATCGATATGGGCTTTAATTTGATCTATTAAGTCTTCCCGATATGTGAGAAACAAGATGTCTTCATCGGGAATTGATCCTCTTTTTTTAAGTTCGTGCAAAATTTCTATTAGTTTGACTATCACAAGGCTTTTCCCGCTGCCAGTTGCCATCCAGAAACCAATTCTATTCGTGAAGTTGAAGAACGGTATTCTTTCATCTTCTGATTCATAGAACCTATTTGCAATTTTGAAAATATTGCCATTTTTAGCTGAAATACCCAATGCATCTGCTTGCTTTAGATGTGCTTTGATTGAGTTAAAGAGTGACTTTTTGCCCTCTAATACACTATTATCATAGTCAGACTCCGGATAGTGTAAGAGGTTGGCATAGTAGTTATATAGGAATTTTAATCCAGACTTCAAAGCTTCCTTTTGATAATCATACAGAATTTTCTTATTAGAGAACCGTTCAAATTTGAAATCCCACGAATCTGGCAGAGCATCAAATGTAATATCTAAGATAAGACGTTGGTAAACTGGTCGTATTTTTTCATTGTTAGGCATTCTACCACCAAATCAGAGGCTTTATTGTTTGGAAATCTATTTCCGAGAAGCATATTTTTTCATCGTCCTCAAAGACAACCGCATCTTTTTCTATTCGCTTGATAAATTTTCCCTTAAGATTAGACAAGGTTTCTGCGAGGTCAACGTTAGGATAAATCTCGTCAAATCTTATTCTTATTTTATTCCTCTTATAATCTAATTCCATTTTATCAAGCATTTTTTTATCTTTCATAAAAACATATTGATTATAGATTTTATCATTATTCGAATGGAAAAATGGCTCAGAATCGCTATAATGTGCATTTCGGAGTGCCTGCTCGTACTGTTCTAACTCAAAGTATTTGAAAAATTGCGATGTGCCATCGGAATTTACGGGTTTTCCGTCTTTCCATTTATTTGAAACGCACAGTTTCTTGATCCTTGGTATTATGACTGAGTAAAACCAGTCTCCATTCTCTATTAGCAGGTATTTTCTTTTTTCATCATCGCCTGATTTCTTATTCAGTTCTATTATTGCTTGAGCTGTAGTGCCAGACCCTGCAAAATAATCGAGGCAGATTCCTGGTGTGCCCATTGATATTAGTTGCATCAACGTATTATAACTCTTAGGAGTGTCGAATACGTGTTCTCCAAACATATTCGTTAGATATTCACTGCCATATTCTGGATTGGAAAAGATAGGGTTTTTCCAGAGGGTCTTAGGTATCTCTTTTGCGAATGCGGGGGTGTAAATATTGTTGTTCCTAACAATGTACGAGTCTTTCTCACGAGTCACTCTTTCATAAGTTCTCTGCCATACAAGTTTTTCGCCGTCATCAGAAAGGGGCAGGACAAAAATATACCCCTCTTTCTCATAGCGAGAGCGTAAATATTCCACATAATTGTCGTCGAAAGCATTATTTTCACGGTCGTAAATATTAAGGTATTCCTCTCTATTAATCATACTAATGATTCCATCTTTGATTAGTATGGGGTAATATCGGTTTGGTCTCTCTTCCCTCCTTGAGTTGGTACCAGTTCTCTTAAGTGGTGAGGGCGATCTCTCTTCCAGCCTCTCCACGTATAATTTCTGGATTCTGTTAATATCTGATGCGTGGATTATATGGTATTCACTTGTCTGTGATACTTTGTTAGCGACTCGACCCTGCGGATTGCACTCCACTGTAATGGTTGTTATGTAATTTTCTCTGCCGAATGTTTGGTCAAGGATTGTGGTAATATAACGGAGCTCAACATCATCTATAGAGGTAACTGATAAGCCATCTTCTCCGAGAAATTGTCTGGATATATCCGCACGATTCTTTACTAATGTTAGGAAAGTACTGTCCTTGTAATTATTCAAATAGTTAATTGGAGAAGAATCGGTGTTGTAAGGGGGGTCTATGTAAATTACTTTTACCATATTCTTGAATTTTAGAACTAAAGTACTCAGTGCCTGAAAATTTTCAGAATGGACAAGCCAACCATCTAGCTCTTTGTCCAAGTTATCGAACAGTCCAATGATCTTGTGCTCTATGTCTTTGAAGTATTTTGTATCGATTGGTAGAGTTCTGTAGTTGTCATTCAGGTATTCTTGAGAATCACCTTCTTTCAAAATGATCTTATTTGCACTAAATTTTCCATCTACTATCCCTAAATTCCTCCATTCTTTGAGTTGACTCTGAAAATTCGGATGTTCTAGAATTTCTCTTATAATTCTTATGCTCTTATCTTCTGTGACAATCCGGTCAAGAGTTATTACATAGCTGGAATTAAGAGCAAATTTTGGCTTACTCCAAATCCTTACCAACTCATCCTCAAATTGGGATACAAATTCAATAACTTTGAAAGCAATGCTTCTCAATATCTTTATCTGATTCAGCCTTTTTTCAGAATAATTGCTTTCATCGTCAAATAAGTAATCTCTTAACCAAATGTTAAATTGCTCTCTTAGAAAACCATTTGCATCTTTGTTTATAAAGAAATCTACTTCCGTCTGTTTCCTAAACACATTAAAGATTTCATCTAACATTTCCTCTGACAAAAACACATTGTTCTTCTTTAGCTCGTTCAAGATGTCGGTTGATTTAGTTACCTTTCCGTTGGTAGAGTATTCTGGTTTAAAGCTGATCACGCCATCCTGGACTTTATCCAACTTAAAGATGACAAATCTTTTTTCGTTCGAGCTTCGTCCCTCTATCGCTGACGTATCAAATTTTATTTTATATGCGAAGTCGCCAATCTGGAAATCAACGCTGATGCCCTTCCACAGGTTGTCGGTTTTGACATAATATAGCATGTTAGTCTTCCAAAACAATATCACGTCCTGATTGTTACTATATATTTTTTCAAAAACTTTTGATTTTAATGGTGTGTAGCTGAAATATATGCTACCTGACTCGGAAAAGTAAGTCCTAAAGAATGTGTGGAGTCTTGTAAACAATTCCTCTCTAAATTCTGGGAATTCTGTTGTTTCTTTTTCAATATCAGATTTCAACAATTTGAGAATCTTTTCAAGATATGCCGACTTTATCCTCATTAGGTTTATATAGCCAGAATTTCCCTCTACTTTCGCACCAATAAAAATATTTTTTAAATCTTGGTAAAACTCATCTTCGTTTCTAGCCATTTTACAACCTCTTTCTTAGCTCTCCATATACAATAGACTCATCCGATAATAATATTTGTGACTCCATGGTATAATATCTGCCTATCTTCTTCTTGATAAGCGTTATGAGGCCAAGGTTCTGCAGATAGTTGACGCTCTGGAAGAACGTTGACTTGCTCACTCCCCTGAGCAATAAATGACTGGATGCCGACACTTCAGAATACGCCCTGTTGGTATCCTGATTCTTGACCAGTGCTGCCAGTATCAGCAGGTCCCGGTCTCCAAGGTTCTTGAGCGTTTCGCCTTCCACCTCCACGTAAGCCTGCTTCAGTGCTGTCTTGATTGAGTCCTCGTCCCATCTATTGCTCCTGCCAAGAATTTCCAGGGCCTTTATCCCGATCCTTGCGTCGCTCCTGTAGTCTCGTACGAGAAGTGCAGACAAGAGGCCCAGGGACTCTTTGCCATATTCATTCAGGCCCTCCTTTGCCCTCATCCTCAATATCTCACGAATCTCCTCCGTGCTGTATTCATGGAATACAATATGATCAGGCTGCAATGAGCTCTTAACGCTCTCATCGTTCATGTTCTTGTACCAGTATACCTTCTGCGTCAGCAGGATAAGATTCGCCTTTGTGTGCCTTGTTATGTGGTAAAGGATGTCGTAATCCTGAAGAAAGTCAACCTCGTCCAATACAACGAGGGACCTGCTGGAAAGCATTTCATCGCATATGTTCTTCACCTCATCCACCTCGTGTCCCTTGCCGAACAGGCGGGCTATGTTCCGATAGATTTTCGTAGAAGTCGGATTCTCCCTTACGTTCACATAGAAGTATGGGACGGATTTCGTGTCCCTGAGGGCCTTTGCCATGATGAGGGCGCTGAGCGTCTTCCCCGATCCCTTTGAACCGTAGATGATGATATGCCTTGGAAGACCAAGATTCACGTAATCGGCCAGATCGTCTGTAACTCTTTCCAGCTCAGACCTTATGAGTATCTCTCCCGGCGTGTAGCTTATGTTGAAGACCTGCGCATTCTTCATGTTGCTTGTTTCCACAGCCCTTGCACTGAGCTTTGCAGCCATGAACGATTTGGGATTCTTTGTATCCATATCCCACACCAGCATTAATTCTTAAATGGGAAGGTTATTATTACTATCGAACGAGTCGAACAGATGTGTGTGGGAAAATGGTAATTTCAGTAACCGGAATGAGTGTGTTAAAAAACACGTGGACCCTTTGCGGTGATCGGATGCTCTTCAAGAATTAAGAAAAATTCCGTTTTTCTGGTATGTAATGTTCATTGTATCAGTTATATATAATATATAAGAAAGAGCCTGACGCGTTCGGAGATACACACACTCATCCTGTCGGTAACCGGTTTTCCCTCAGAATCCTGAGCACCGGGGTGATGGAGCATCCCAGAGACTTCGCTATGGCTCTGGCAGACAGTCCTTTCTCCTTCAATTCGATAACTTTCCTTCTGTCTATGAAGCTCCCGTTTCTTGTCTTCAATGGAGG
>JAKBQK010000437.1 GCA_021835265.1 Thermoplasmata archaeon | reverse complement strand
TACAGGAGGATATCCCTTCGTTCTGGATCAAACAAGGCAAAGATCGCAGCAGCAAGACATCTGCTGCGTATGATATACTACATGCTCAAACGCCGCATGGAATATGCGGTTTATGAGAGGCGTGACCGGAGCTGAGTGAATTCATGCTGCAATGCAGCCCAATTTAGACTAGCTCCGGCATCCCTGTAAATGTAAGTCAGAATACCGCACAGCGGTGAATAGTAGAACATACAAAGACCACCAGAAAAGTTAAAGAGAGAGGTGATGATCAAAGAAAAGGGAACAAATCAATATAGTAGATATCTAATTGAATCTTTTGACATTCTTGACATACTTGATTATTGATTGAAAAATAACTGTCCCGCAAGATGCGTGGAGTTAGAAGTTCGTGTTTTTCCCTAAACTAGTGCTTGAAGAATTTCGACTGCATGAGGATACAGTTTAGCGTAATTAGGTCTTTTCCAATCATAGGACCTTCTGGACACGCCAAGACCTATTCCCTGCATCTTTTCATTAGCTAGCCGAATTTCCAGCAAAGGTCAAGGACAATTCCCGTTTTTTTGCATAATAGGTATCTGACGCTTCTCAATTTGTATTCTTGATTTCATGTATATTTCTAACAGTTTCCACTGATCGCCTATCCTGAGCATATAGATCCGATCAAGGTGCCTAAACGCGTTCTCCGTTGAAAAGTGGCCGAGAAGGTTCATTTTATTCAGCATGCCGTAGATCCTGTAGGGCATCATGAGTGCAATGAAATTCACTAACATCCATCCCTGCAGATGAAAATCCTCTTTTATGTACGTCCCGTCTGCATGTATTGTATTCTCGAAGATGTCATAGATCTATTCTATATCTATGCGGGATTTCAGCACGCCATACACTATTTTACCGGAGACGTTCAGGTCATGATCCTCATTGATTTTGTCATAACCGACCTCTCTGGTGTGTAACCCTTCCTAGATATTGACCCGTCTTCAGCTGCGCCCTCCTCCTCTCTGGACTTCATTTGCTGCTTACCCTGTACAGATATTAATTACCCCACCCTTCTCATGACAAGAGTTCCCTGAATCCTTCGCTCAAGGAGGCACTCTTGATATTCGGTATTTGTCCATTGGTTTACCATATTATGTAACTACATACTATGTCAGTACAACTGTATTTTCGCTAAATTCAAAAAACAGGAAATTTAAAAATATATTGTCCTTAATTGCTAGAGCTAGACTTTAGAATAAGACTTTTAATACCCATCTAATAAGAGGGCGCGAATTGCCTGCAATCGAAAACATCAATTCTCTAGTATCGCTTGAAAAAGGCTTGTTAAGAATAGATATTGAGAAATAGAATATCATTCCTAATATACTTGGTAAAAAAAGGCTGAAATATTCCGAATTGAAGACGTTTGCCGCAAGAAACACTAATCCTGCCATCGCCAGAGAATTTGCCCAAATTTTGATATAAGGTATTAAGGAAATGCTATGATTTAATAATGAGCCTACAGCAACCATACGAGGAATTGTACTAACTGCCCATGCAGAAACAGTAGCAATTAGAGCTCCATAAACTCCAATGAGTGGTATTAAGGTAAGGGATAGAGTGACATTTGTTCCAAGCGCGCCAATTCCAGAATACATGTATATTTTAGTTTTTCTGTTTCCGAGGAGGATCGAAGAAAGAATCGGTCGAAAAGAAAAGAGTGAATAGGAAAATACCATTATTTGAAGAATCAGGTAATGGCTAGCATACTCACCCCCGACAAGAATTTCTAAGAGCTGTCGTGAAAGGATAGTTGCACCCAATGAGGCTGGAAGAGCTAAGTAATAAAAAAATTGAAGGGATCCCTCTATATAGGATTTTGTCCTGGCGACGTTAGGTAAAGCAAAAGACTGAGATATCTTTGGAAATAGAAAAAATGAAAATGGCAAGGTTAATGCTGTGACTATTGTGGCAATGGTAAGAGAATAAGTGTATATAGCTGATAACGTAAGATTTGTAAGAGCAGGTAATATTACTCTATCAATAGTGCTCAAAAGAGAGGTGGTTAACCCTCCAAAGAAAATAGGTAAAACGTACGCAATGAATTTAGTTTTAAAACCTTTCTCTATTGGCATATTTGGTAGTTTTGATGCTATCACAAAAATGAGGGAGAAAACAAATGAAATTCCTGCCCCAATCACAAAACCTGATGATATTATTTCAACAGGAGCCTGTAAAATTGCCAATACTACTGGGATCCCCATTGAAAGAGATGAATACAATATGTTTGAATAAGAAGCAAGCTTAAACGACTGTATTCCTTGAAGAAACGAAACCATGTAATTAAGGCCGATTGATTCTGAAACATATCCACCCATAAGAATTATAACACTAGTGTAGCTTTTTGAATGGAAAAACACTAATGAAATCAAACCAGAAAGACAAGCAATTATCAATAAAGAGACAAACATTATTAGGGCAGTTAATAAAAAAGAAAACCTCGGTAGTAGATACTTTCCCGTCTTGCCTAAAGAATAAGATATGAAATGAGTGAAACCAGAGTCAAGGTTCAGGGAGAATGCCACCATGAAAATTCCACCTAGACTAAGAAATAATGTAATAGCACCTACTTCAACTATTGGAAGTGTTCGAGCAATGACAATATAAAAAATAATACCTATTAGTGTCTGAACTGAGAATGAAATTGAAACTATAGAGATAACATTTATTGAACTCATTGAAGGTTCACTTATGCATTATTTTTAATAAAGAGGAATTGAATGCCTTTGAAATGTATTGGATATCATCTTCATCAAACTCATTTGAGACAGGCAGGCTAATACCGTGGTACGAGATATGATAAGAATTAGTAAACACTTTATCATCTCTATAAGGGGACATTTCATTCAACGGATAAAATACAGGTCTTGATTCCACACCCTTGTTAGCCAGGAATTGCATTAACAAATCCCGTGAAAGGCTACCACCATACCCATTTACAATAAAAGTGGGAAGCCAGTATACGTTTGAAGCCCATGGCATCTCTGGTTGAATTTCTACTTCATCATTGATATACCTAGAGTATTCTCTGGCAATCCATTTGTGCTTCTCTATTTTCCGCATAATTGATTCCAGTTGTGCAAGCCCAATTGCGGCCTGAATATTTGTCATCCTGTAATTATAGCCTATTTCGTTATGCCAGTATCTTCTTGATGTGTCCATCCCATGATCCCGAAGGATCCGTACTCTTTGAGATAGATCGTAATTATTGGAAGTTACCATTCCACCTTCTCCAGTTGTGATAATCTTATTGCCATAAAACGAAAAACAGCCAATGTCCCCGATCGAACCTACTCTTTTGTTCTTGTACGTTGCACCATGGGCTTCTGCACAATCCTCTATTACCTTTAAATCATTTCTTCTGGCTATGTTCATGATAGCATCCATATCAGCTGGATGCCCATACAGATGTACAACGATTATTGCTTTAGTCTTTTTAGTAATGCTTTCTCTCACCTTATCAGGATCAATACACCAATATTTTCGATCAACATCAACAAGAACTGGCTTCGCTTTTTCATAGAGTACTGCATTTGCCGGAGAAGCAAAGGTGAGATCTGGAACTATAACCTCATCTCCCTCACTAATTCCAAGTGCTCTGACTGCAAGATGTAAAGCCGTTGTCCCGTTTGAACAACTTACTGCATATTTTGTTCCAGAGAATCTTGCAAATTCATCCTCAAATTTGGCTATGAATGGACCTTTTGAACTGATCCAACCAGAGTCAAATGCTTCGTTCATATATTCCCTTTCCTTGCTGCCTATAGCAGGTTCCGCCATATGATAACGAATATTATTGCTCATTTCCACCATTCCTCAGTATGAGACCCTGTTCACTTGGGTAGTTTGGAGCATCCCATGGAAAGGTTTTGCCCGCTAGAAGCATTCTCCATCTTTGCATTTCTTCTTCCACCATGAGTTTAACAAGTTGCTTGAATTTAACTCTGGGATTCCAACCGCAGGCTTCATGGATTTTGGAATAGTCACCTTTAAGTGAAGGGAGATCAAGTGGCCTAAAAAGTTGCTTGTCCACAACTAGATGGTCTTCGTAATTTATGCCAACAAGACAACAAGCGTTCTCGATAAACTCCCTTACCGAGTGAGTTTCGGCGGTTGCAACAACATAATCATCAGGGTTATCCTGCTGCATAATACTCCACATAGCCTCAACATACTCAGGGGCATAACCCCAGTCTCTCTGAGCTTCTAAATTTCCTAGAACTATTTTATCTGAGAGACCTAGTTTAATTTTTGCAACCGAAGTGGCGATCTTTCTGGTCACAAACTCGAGTCCCCTAAGAGGAGATTCATGGTTGAACAATATGCCGTTTGATGCAAAAATACCATATCCCTCCCTGTAAATTTTAGTTATCCAGTATCCATAGAGCTTTGCAGCAGCATATGGACTCATTGGCTTAAATGGGTCGTTTTCGTTAAGCGCCTTTCCATCTGGGATTCCAGAAAAACCGTATAGCTCACTCGTTCCAGCGAAATAAAATTTTGCATCGGTTTTAATATGTCGAACGCTTTCAAGCATGGAAACGACAGAAAGACCTGTGATTTCTCCCGTGGAATGCGGAGTCTGGAAACTTGATTCAACAAAAGACTGAGCTGCGAGATGATATATCTCATCGGGCATGGATATATTTATTGCATTTTGTATTGATGACTGATCTGTCATCTCTGTAGGGATCAATTTCACTTTATCGAATATATCAAGGTACTGCAATCTCCAGAAATTTGGTGAGCTTATTCTTCTATACGTTCCAAAGACTTCATAACCTCTCCCTAGCAAAAATTTTGCGAGATAAGCTCCATCTTGACCCGTGATTCCAGTTAAAAGGGCTCTTCTCATTAAGATAATGATCAGCTTAGACCTAATAATGATGTCGTATATGATAAAGTAAGGCTAAAGAACGACCCTATGCATCTCTGTAAAAATAGAGTTTAAATTTACCACAATAAAACTACCAGATGCCTTTAGAGAATAGTATAGTAGTATTTACATGGTATATACGCAGTGTGGACTTATCTGGATGCTTACAAATTGTTCATTTTGAATCGCATCATCTTTGACCAAGAAAATTAGCTTCGGGATGGGTTGAATATGTGACCTATACGAGACTCATATTAGTTTCTTAGATACACCAAGGTTCAAAAGAACGGATAGGAATGAGCAATCTCTTTGCTTTAGGAATGGGGCTATGCTAAAGACTTTGTAGGAGAATGTAGATGATTCTCCAATAGGACAATACTGACGATTTCTTAATGAGCACAGGTTAATCACACAGGAAACGCAATTCGCTAAAATGCGCTCCTTTCTATAGCTATGAATATCCAGTGTAAGGGAAGTTGCGTCAACAAGGTCTGCATATTAATCGAGAGGAGAACTCTAGTAAGGGTTAGCTGGGGAGATCTTTTAGGCGTCTGGAATCAGACAATTATAGTCCGGTTTTTTCAATAGCTAATTGGACTAGCTCCGGCATCCCTGTAAATGTAAGTCAGAATATCACACAGTGGTGAATAGTAGAACATACAAAGACCACCAGAAAAGTTAAAGAGAGAGGTGATGATCAAAGAAAAGGGAAGAAATCAATACCTATGTTAAGAGGGATTACCGACAGAGCATCAATGGATTGATGCTATTTTATTCTTTCTTAATAGACCTCCTTCTGTATTATGGCAGAATTTCCGGTCCAACACCTATTCGAGGCCTTTACCCTCATTATGGATATTCCGACCATTTCCCAACAGATTCCCTCAATCATAGTAACGATGCTTTCCATCTATTGATTTCCCGAGGTTATTCTATTGAGCCTGATTGCTTGTGTACGATCTCTTCTCCATCAAGATCCAGTACACCATCTTGAGGAGTTTGTTTGCTGACGCAACAAGAGCTTTGCTCTTTCCCTTACGGGATGACATGCGACGATAGAATTTGGAAATGCTCGATCCAGGATCATATCGCATATGCATATGAAGATCCTCGGATACGATTCATCTCAGGTATTTCGATCCCTGCCTTGTTATTCTCCCATGGTGTATTATATCGGCAGATTGCCTGATAGAAGGTATCAAACCCGCATTTGCCAGGAGTTTTCCTGAATCGCAGAATCTAGATATATCACCTATCTCCGAATGTATAAGAAGCGCTGAGAATAAACCGACGCCTGGGATAGATCTAAGGAGCTTTACCTCTTCCAGATCCGAATATTTCTCAAGTTCATGATCTATAGACTTTATCTCAAGTTCCATATTTTCCAGAATACGTAGATATGAATCCACCCTTGGCGACTTCAGCTCCCTGAGCTTTTTGTGACCATTTAGAGTGAATGTATTCTCTATACTTACATGCATCCTCATCAGCTCAAATCTTATCCAGTTCTTGTAGGTGGTGGTACTCTGCTTTATCTGCATGCGGGTTCTCACTATCCTTCTGATCTCTCTTATTTCCTTTCTGGGTACATACAATTCTGGCACCCAGCCGTTCTTTAGCAGCTTTGCAAGTACCTCAGAGTCTACATCGTCGTTCTTCATCCTGGATTCAGCAATTAGCTTTATCTTGAGTGGATTGGCCAGTATCACCTTGAATCCTTGCGATTCTATGAAATCATAAAGAGGCTCATAGAAACCCGTCGATTCCATGACAAAACTGTCACCTTTCTGGAAAGCATATAGATATGCTTTCCAGATTCTCAAAACTATTCTCGAATCTATCCCTTCTCACCACATTTCCATTCTCATCCAATGTCGTACATACAATTATTTTTGCGTGTATATCCATTCCTGTATATAGAGCATCATCACCACCTAAACGGTGATCCCATAACGACAAAAGCGGATTGTTAATTTTCCTTATGCAGGCCCCCCCAAGCTTACATCACACTTATGTTTGCCCAACATTATAAATATGGGAAAAACAATACTAACTTGTGTCTGTATTAAGAACTTTACACGAGAATGGGATTAAAAATTCGGTCAAGTTTGAATTGGATTTAATTCAATATAAATTGAATAAGTTGTTTATAAAATATTATGGGGACACATTGATTGATAATTTTTCAATTGAGTTTAGTAAAATTCACTCACTAGATGAGGCATTTGACTTTGCTACAAATTGGAGATTTAAAAAATTCTCGATAGAGCCGTTACAAGATAAATCTGAGTTTTTGAATTTCGCTAATTTCGTGTTGACTACTATTGGAAGACCAAAAAAAATTATAGAAATAGGCACAGCTAAAGGTGGTACGTTATTTCTATTTTCTCAA
>JAKBQK010000219.1 GCA_021835265.1 Thermoplasmata archaeon | reverse complement strand
GTTTATAAACTGAAACCTTCAGAGGGGGATATAAGACATCTTGATCTCAATGAAATCTTCAAGGATTATGATTTGGATTTAGACCTTCCTGCAGGTAATTTAGATTCTTTCAAAAAGAGAACGTTGGATAATAAATCTAATCGAGCCCTTCACCAGACCGTATTCAATACGCAGTTATTATTGGAAATGTTTAATTGGGCGGAGATTAAGATTATCTTAGTTAGGACTTCGCTAATATTAGGATTCATACTTGTAATTGGAACAAAAAGTGACAACTCCAAGGACGAAATTCAAACATCCAATTTAAGATTTTTAACGCAAGATGCAGATTGGCGAAACGATACAATTTTCAGGTCTGAAAGAAATAGAAAATATAAGAAAAAAACATCGACCGAATACAGTAAAAGTAGGAAGGATTGAAGAAAGAACTAGGATTTGAGCCATGGGATGCGCAAGGCATAGCCGTGGATTGTTATTCTAAGCTGAATCATTAATGTCAGTCCCATCTTAGAAAGTAAAATAGTATTTCATTCTATTCCCAAGCGATGAATGATGTCTTTCTTGTTACCGGTGGCGAAGGATTTATAGGCCGAAATATTATTTCTAAGCTGAAGGATCTAGGAGGAGAACCATATTCTCTTGACATAGCGGGAAAACCTGACTTCAAGATCTCAATAACAAACAGGAAAAAACTGGATAACATAAATAAGAAATTTGACGGTATTTTTCATCTAGCTGCCATGACGTCTCCACCGCAGTTTGAAATAAAACCGCAAAGTGGTCTTAGGGTTAACGTGAATGGAACCTTCAATGTACTAGACTTTGCGATAAAACATGGAGTGCAAAAAGTTGTCCTTGCATCATCTTCAGCTATATATGGCGACAGCAGAGAAGTTGCAGTTGAATCAAGGTATCCTGATAGATATCAAAACCTTTATCCAGTTACGAAGATCATTGATGAACTGTTTTCCCGTCATTACTCGCTTAGAGAGGATATTAGCAGCGTTTCCTTGAGATTCTTTAATACTTTTGGACCACATGAAAATACCAAAGGAGCCTACTCAAGCCCAATCTCAAAATTTCTTTCATCCGCTCTGAAAGGCAAAGATATTGAAGTTTTTGGAGACGGCACTCAGAGCAGAGATTTCATTTATGTCAAGGACGCCGCCTCGGCGTCCATCAAAGCGTATGAAAATGGTAAAGCGGGTGAAAGTTACAATATTGGGACTGGAATAACGACATCATTTAATGAAATTGCAGACATGGTGAAGCGCATTTGCAAGAGTGATTCAAGGATCGTGCATGTAAGAAACCCATTCAAGAATTACCAGATGTTCACTCAGGCAGATATGAGAAAAACATTTAGAGAGCTTCGGTTCAAGCCATCTTATGGGCTGAAGACTGCGATAAAGGAGATGTCTGAAGCAGACAAAAGTCAATAGTATAAATGTGAACCTAGAACTGTAGAAAAGAATGTACGAACTAAGAAAGTATAATGGGAATTGAGATAAATTCGTTTTCTTACAACTTAAGTGAAAGAAAACATAACAAATTATTAATAAATATAGATATTAACTAACAGAACGGATATTTAGAATGACAAGGGACAGGCAGGATGGATTTCGATTTCTTGAAATGGATCATTTGCCATATTTTTTAGCATATGCATTTTTAGGACTCTTTATTTTGCTCCCTTTTTACGACTCAAACAATATTCCCCTGAATTTTGCCAGCGTAGAGGCTATGTTGAACAGTTCGCCACCGCTTGATGTTGTACGCTGGGCTGGCGGGCCATTTACAATGGCGATATTTATCCCGGCTTATCTTGTATATGTTTTTTCGGGTTTTAATATCTATTACAGTTTGCTTTCCTACAAATTTATCTTTCTCTTACTTAGCAGTCTGCTTGCTCTAATTATTTCGAGGATGACTAGTGACATTGGCAAAAGGAAATTCGTTTTTCTTTTCGTATTACTAAATCCCGTTCTTATTGTTGTGAACTATATATGGGTAGAAATTGATATTTTCCCTATCTTCTTTTTCACGTTATTTTATTTTTTACTGAGATATAAGACTAATATTGGCACAATTGAGACAGTATTATTAGCGTTTTCATTCGCTTTTGCAGTGTTGTTTTACTGGTATCCTCTTCTTTTCTTACCCACCCTGATTATATATTCTAAACGTGGTCAAAATATAAAGCCATTAATTTATGCTATCCTAGTCACATCAATAGGCATTATCTTGACTTTGCTGTTTATATCTGTCAATCTGGTGTCCGCAACGCTGTCTCTCGCCGGAGCAAGCTCAATTATAAGGACGCAGATATCAGGTATCCAACATTTCATCACGATAGGAAATCACGAATTCATCATATTGTTGGGCATTCTAACTCTAGTACTGCCATTTGTCTTAAAGAGGGCAGGATTTAGCGAGCCCTTTGTCTTATTGTTTATCATTATTGTCGTCTTAATCTGCTCTAATTTCACCTTTCCAGATAATGACATGTTTATCATCCCAATGTGTTTTCTTCCAATTTTACAAAATAGAAGATTGACGGCATCATTAAAACGCTTGCTTCTGGCTGAAATATTTCCTATCACAGCTTTATTCTTCCTGGCATTCTACATAGATAACACGCTTCCAGATGGAGTTGGATTATTTTATTGGGGATATGATATTTTTCATTCAAACATATTTTTCCTGCATACGCAGACACAGGTTTACTATTTTCTCTTTGCCTTTAATGTTTCATTGATAGTGTCAGCTGTCATAACTATAATCTATCTGGGTATGGCGGACATGCGGCCGGTTTTACACAAAGGATCAGAAAGGAGTGAAAAAACGCTGTCCAAAGAGGGGAATAAATTGCCCTTCCTCGCTAGAAATAATGGCATAAATGTGAAGAGAATCTTTATCTTGACCATTGTCATAATTCTTCTTCTAATCCCAGTCTCATTTATTTTTAATGCTAATGAACCTATCGTTGTTAGCATCAACGACAGCAAGAACTTCCCTACCTATTACTTTAATCCTTTGCTCTATCCCAGTAACGGCAACATAGTGCGTCCAATTGAAAACGGCACATTTACAACTGAGAAAAATTCCATAGAGATTTATAGCAATAGCCCACCTATGAGCCTTGGAAGAAATTTTAGTGGCATGTCGTTTAATTTCAGCAGTACCTTTAACTTCAGTTCAAAAGTAACTAACATTTCCGCATGTTTGATCTCATCGCCCCAATTCAACCTTACTCTGGAACACTACCTCTTACCAGATTACAACCTAACTAATTCTGGTCTGACGACCAATCTTCATTATAGCAATACACATCCTACATTTTCACCCATTAATATGCTAGAATTTGTTAGTAATAACGGCAGTGATACTTTATATACCAAAGCAGGTAACTTTAAAATTACGGTGGACAGCACTGCACACGGTACTAACGTTCATCTCCTAAATGAAAGTCTAAACATCCCGTCTACGACCACTAACTTCCTTTTTGGAAAGTTGAGTCCTGGTCAATATTCTTTGCGAATAACACTTGATCATTTTGAGGTTGGGCTTTTAAAGAGTGGGTATTATTTAATCCCTATTTTCTGGGTAGTTGTCTTGCCATTCATCCTAATAATCTGGTTCCTCATGATCTCCAATGTGTTACTTGCAGACGCTCATATGTACTCTAAAAATGAAGCCTAGGACGAGTGCAAAAAGTAACGATTGACAGTATTGCTGTGTAATTTATCTGCCATATTGATTTGAAACAGCTTGTAAATATCTTTAAGATAACATGTAATCTTTTAGACCCTTTATTATCATAGCAAATCTTTCATGCTTGTGCCTATAGATGAAAAGAGTGGCCACAAATTTTATAATTACGTTACAATATAACAATATTGACTGTAACCAATATTTTTTGAAATATCTTTTAGCAACTCGCATGCTATCTCTTACAAGGTAATAATCGCTAGTCGGGCTATGTCCCTCTCGATCTAGTTTTATCCAAAAGAATTTAAAATCTATCTTGTTATCAACATTTTGTCTTAATATCGTGTCCCTGACAATAAAAAGGTGATAACCACACGACCTCATCCTGAATGACATGTCGTGATCAACTGAATCTAAAAAAAGTGTCTCGTCGTAATAACCAATTTCTTCCAATATCTTAAGTTGCATAAATGTACCTGAGTTGATCAAGAAAGCTGACTCAAGCACAGAAGCATCTTCATAAGAAAAGCCCCTCCATTTGAATCTGCCGTCGAAAAAGGCGTTTAAAGGCCCCTCTCCATCCTGTATTACCGTAGGAGAGACTGCTCCCACTTTGTATTTTTTGGAGAGTCTTTCATGTTGGTTAAGTAATTTTTCAATTGTTCCTTGGCTTAATTTCGAATCTTGATCCAGGATAAGGACAAATTCATAATCCCTATCCCTAAGGAATTTAATGCTATTATTGTAAGCTTTGGGCAAACCTAAATTTTTACTTCCATTAATAAAATAAATTCCCCGATTATCCGTGGTTATCTCTTTTTCGAATTCTGTCAACATTGATTGAAGCTTCGTCTTTATAGCTTCGACAGAACCATTGTCATAAACTAGAACGTTGTGCAAATATTGAAAATTTTCTCTTATCGTCTTTAATACTATATCAGTGGGGTTGTAAGTAACAACTATTGCACATGTTCTCTTGTCTATGAGGCTCAAATCAGTCCCTCAATTCTAGCTGGTAATAATAACTCTATTAATTGTTTAATGCCAGCAATTATTAAAACTGGTTTAATGATGCGCCTAAAAGTTTAATAAATCGTTCTTAACTACAGGGGTGCTTGAATATAAATACAACTGTGATGGGACTGAATTCGCCTGAGTTACTTAGCCAGTATATGGCCACTCCTAAACTTAGCATCTGTATTCCTGCCTATAATGAGGAGAAGAATATAGGGTCATTACTGCTTCAGATATTAAAACAGAACATTCATTCGGCATTACTGCAGGAAGTCATTGTTGAGGTTTCTGGAAGTACTGACAAGACTAAAGCAATCGTTACAGATATAAGCTACAAATACCCCATAGTAAAAATTATTGACGTCGGGAAAAGAGATGGAATTTACAATTCATTGTTAAGATTAATTGACGAGACAAAAGGAGATTACATAGTTAGGATAGATGCGGACGTGACTTTACGGGAAGGAGTTATTGAGAAACTAATAGCCCCGTTGACAAATGACTTAATTGGGATTACAGGCTGTAAAATAATCGTTAATAATGGGAGAAATCGTTTTGTTAACAAGATTGTAAAAACCGAATATGCTATACACAATCATGTTAGTTGCATTTCTCCAAAGACAACTAACATTCAGGCTTTCAAGCGGACCTCTGGTACTTTACCTAAGGGTTTTGAAGTAGAGGACATAACATTACAAAATCACATACTATCAAAAGGCTACAAGGCGTTGCATGTCAATGAAGCGTTGATATCCATAAGTCCCCCTGATTCAGTAAAGGCATTAATACTTCAGCGCATACGCAGTATTAATACTCAAAGACATTACGCAAAAAAAACAGGGCTTCACTCCCCAACTCAATCTATTAAACTAGCGACACGTGCTATTTTCAATGCTATTCTAAAACATGATGTGAATATTTATCCACTTTTCGTGTTCCTGCTTGTTGAGTCTGGTGCTCATGTATACTCGTACACCAAAGAACTGATTTTTGGAAATGACGAGTATTATATCTGGGATCAAGTGCCAGGTACAAAGTAAATATTGGATTCTGAAGAGGATTTGTTTCCTTTTTTAATGCTAATGTTCAGAGTCAACTTAGTTGATTTTTAGGTGTCTTATTTTTAGGTTGATCCAAATGACACAAATGTGTATATTTTCTAAACATTACTTGGCTGATAAATTAAGGGAGATCCAGTATATCCGCGCTCCAAGACATAGAAAGGTCCATCAATCCCAAGCAAGCCATAGTATCCTGAGGAAAGAAGAATAGCTGTGATATTAGCCATTCCCTGGAAACCATTGACCAAACTTTGATTATACCACTGGAATGAGTTCAAATCTCCAATTACATAATTAATAGGAGTAACGGATTTAAACGTCCCAAAACTCCAGGGAAATGTATTATTCACGATGTCACTGGAAGTAATATTGGGACCTATATAACCTGGTACGCGTATATCGTTACCTGCTGGTCCAGGCAGGAACTGGGGAAGATTGTTTTGAATCAAGACGAATGTACAATTTTTAGGTATCAAGGAGCTAATAGAGTGGAACTGTTCTTGTTCAACTTCATTAAGTTGCGTAATTGATCCTATAGTTATACCATCCCTACTAAGAATGGCAATTGGACCTATAGCTTGATAGATAAGCGCAGTAGAAAACGCGGCAACCAAAAGAACACTGGCTATCTTCCTATTATCCTTCTTCTGGATTCTCATCGCTTTGGTTAGATTTCTAAGTTTTGCGATCATATTATTCTTTGGACTATGTCTAAAGTCTGATCTGCCTTCCTTGGTTAGAGATTCAATAAGCGCCAAGAAAACAAATGCTATAAAAGATGCTGAATATTGCAGCATAAAAAGCCAGGGAAATTCGTACACCGGGTTATTTGCAAAGAATAACAGGAAAGTAAATGGAACCATGAAAATATACCATCTAGCGGAAAGAACTGGTATAAAAAGTACAGGTACCAGTAATACTAAAATGGTAATTAATTTGATAGGAAGATTGTAAAATGGATTTACTATTAGTGTTGCATGCGTTTCGATATAGCCATCTCGAAGCATAAAATATGACGACACTAGAATCAATAAATAAAGCAGGATGTTGCCAGTAGCAAAGTAAGCAAGTGTTCGATCATGCCTTTGCTTTTGGTCGAGCATTAACGAAATAGACCAAAAAATCAAAGGAAAAATAGCATAAGGAAATCTTACTATGCCGGAAATAAGGAATATTATTGACGCCATCCAATACTTCTCTTTAATATATGCCAGATAAGCAAACAAAAACAGTGGAACAAAGAGAGATTGAAAATGAAAATCAAACCAGGTCATTCCTGAAACGGGAAAATACAGCAAATAAGCTATTGAAATAAATAAAGAACTTCTGTTATCAATTCCTTTATGAACTGAGATATAGTAAATTGCAAAAGCCCCTAAACTTATAAAAAACGATTGAAACATTAAGAGTGCTGGATAACCTCCATATTGCAGAGGAAAAAGAAGGAAGGCTATGCCCTGATATTCAAACTGGAAAAAAAATTTGTATAGTGTCCAGTTGCCATGTGTAATACCCCATAGATTTTGCAATTTACT
>JAKBQK010000448.1 GCA_021835265.1 Thermoplasmata archaeon | reverse complement strand
TCACAATAATCCTTTTTCATGGGCCCGATATTGATTGTCTATGGACCTGGTGAATTACGGACTGAGAGAGAGGTACGAGCAACTGAAGAAGCGTGGAGATAAGCTTGCGGAAATCAAGAACGTCATAGACTGGGAGAGCCTGAGACCCCTGCTAAAGGACCTGTTCACCAACGACACCTAACAGGGGGAAGACCCACCTACGATGAGATACTGATGGTAAAGGCTCTTTTTCTACAGAGCATCTACAACATAGTTGATGAGTCGATGGAGACGGAGATATATGACAGCGTGAGGTTCATCAACTTCCTGGATTACCCTGAGAGGGTGCCAGACCAGAACACAATATGGTTATTCAGGGAGAGGTGGTCAAAGACCGGCAAGCACAAGACGCTTTGGAAGGAAGTGTGGAATCAGTTTAAAGAGAAGGGGATAACGATCAGGAATGGAACGATCCAAGACGCAACATTCATCACTTCGGATCCCGGCCACAGGAGTAAAGACAAGCCGGATAAGGTCGATCCGCAGATGCCTCCTGTGGGGGTAGAGAAGAAGGATAGCTCCACAGAGCAGGAACTAAAAGTCGATATAAAGCTTGCAAAACGACGGGCGAAGGAGAGGAAGATTTCGAAGACAAGAAGGTCCAAGGACGGAAGCTGGACGAAAAAGAATTCCAGATCATACTTCGGTTACAAGCTGCACACAATCCAGGAGCGGGGAACGACATGATTGCAAACTATTCCGTAACAACTGCATCCTCTCACGATTCACAGATAGATATCTCAATCCCAGGAGTAGTGAACTACAAGTACAAAGCGTATTTCGGAGTAGAGGGCAGGGGTATTGATGCAGCAATGGACAGGGCTCTGAAGGGGTACAAGCTGCCCATAGAATCCATAAGGAGGAATCTGAGGATCACCAGGAAGAGGTCTAGGGGAGAGAGACCATATTCAGTTATGAAGAGAACTTTCCGTGGAGGTCATACTTATGTGACAACTGTTCCGAGGGTGAGGGTCAAGGCAATGTTCCTGTGCCTTGGACACAATCTTTTCAACTTATTGTCCCTGACAAGGAGGGGCAAGATAGCTTTGGCTATCGCAATCAGCTGAAAATTAGAGGGAAATACGCAAGAGATTGATGTAAATACAGTGCAATAACAGTATTTCTTGTAACCTCAATCAGACATGGATGCATCTTATAGAAAATTTATCTGGTTGTTGGAAATCCTCATAAGAAGGAAGAAATCAACATTGAAGAAGCCCTCTACTGCGAAACTCAAGTCTTAAATAGGGGGTAAACTTTGACCCATCCAAGATAATACAATGAAAAAAAAATTAGAGATAGCGAATATCCTTATTAACCCAAAAATGCTCGTTTTTGTAGCAATTTCCCTTTACATTTTTTATTGGTCATTTATGACTATTGAAAAATTCTACGCAATGGGAGCTTCGGCATTTGACGCTGGGACGTCCGTGTACGATGCAGGTCTATTTATGGAAACATTGTGGTCTATCTTGCACGCTCATTACACACTGAACTCATATATTGATGTCTTTTTCACGAGAGGAATTGAATTTGTCATCTTTCCATTAGCGATTTTCAAGAGCTACCAACTTCTGTTTGCTTTTCAGTCATTCATGCTTGGAATAGCCGCATTATTTATATATATGATAGGAGTAGAAGTACTCAAGAATAGATGGCAGGCACTATCAATTGCAATAGTATATTTGCTATATCCTCCTCTAGCTGGTGTAAACTGGACTAATTTGCACTATCAGATGCTATTTATCCCCTTTTTTATTGCTGCTTATTTCTTTTATATAAAAAGAAACTATATTACGTCAGTTTTACTATTTTCGTTAGCTGCGCTATCTCATGGTCAATATTCCATTCTTGTTTCCCTATTTGCAATCCTAGAGGTAATTCCTCTTATTAAGAAAAAGAACACATCTGAACCGCGTGAGAATAAGAAACAGACAGCCATCATATATATACTAATTTTTTCAGCAATAATATCATTAGGCTTTTTAATGGAGGCACGGTCTTCTGGTCTTGGTCTTCATTCGTCATCGACTGCAGGTACTATATCAGTCATTTTTCAGGGAATTGATACAAAGATAGAAACTATTCTACTCATTTTTGCTCCGGTATTGTTCTTGCCATTTTTCTCCAAGAAATGGCTGATTTTGTTATTCCCCTTTATAGCCTTAATGTTTTATGTCAACAATGCAGTCTATCAATTCCCTGCACTTTTTATGTTACAATACCCCTCAATGTTCATACCTTTCGTCTTTTTGGGTGCGATTTATGGATTGTCAAATTTGTCGAGAAGGATAGATCCAATACCTGTTGAAAGACCAAAAGGAAATGTCAGATCGAGCACAATGTTGAGAAAGATTAAAACGATCGATTATCAGGTAATGCTGACAGTATTGTCTATAGCAATTCTTTTTGCCGTGGTTTACCAACCATATGGACCTTTGCAAGCCTATACAGCTGACAACTTCGGTTTAGAAAACATATTGTCATCAAATCATTTGGAATACGTTGAAATTAACTCTATGATTGACCTTATTCCTCAGAACACTTCATTCGTCTTCTTCCAAAATTCCATGCCGGAAGTACTCCCAAGGCCATTGGAATATGAGGGAACTCCATTAATGCCATATACGGTGGCAGCAAATCTTACCACTCAACTTTCTAATAAAGAATGGGTACCTGTTACTGTAGATTATGCCATTTTCAACCCCTACTCTCCATTTTTCGAAGTGCCCGGCTCTGCTCCATATAATACCACAGCATATGAGTTTCTTCACAAGTTTATGGCAACAGGTCAGTATGGGATATTGGCCGAAGTAAACGGGATGATCCTATTAGAAAAAAATTATAGTGGACCTCCAAAATTGTACATTCCATATCACGCATTTGTGGCCGCCAACGCGTCGTTCGAACAAGGAAATTACATTGGACCCTTATATATGTCCCCCGGTGAATACAGCGTGAGTTTTGATATCAGAGTCTCTGATAATTCTATCAATAATCATTATGTCTTAAGAGTTTTGGAAGATGGAGGCGAAAACGTGTTTTGCACTCTTAACGTTTCCTATCTCAATTTCCCAGGACAAAATTTGTGGACTAACGTGACATTGCTTCTCACCTTGCAAAATGCTTGGTCTTCGATCGAGTTCTATGCGAGTGCAACTAATGGAACCCCAAGTGAGACTATTTCGGTTCGTGGTGTGAACATTGAACAACTTTCTGCATAAAGAGTGGTGTTTGTTCAAATGCGCATTTTAATTATTTGTCATGCTGAAGTATACTATTCTATGGGCGGCGCAAATGAGTATATACGAGAACTTTCCCTTCGACTTTCACAGGAACATGATGTCGACCTTATTTCTTGGGGGGATAGAAGTTCTTATGAGATTAAAGAAGGAAGATTGCATATAATCCATCGGAAAACTAATGAGGTGAAGGCAAAACTATGGAAAGATAGAATACAGAATCCCTTTCTTTTGGAGGTGTTTGTTCCGTTTGGAATCGATTATTTTTTCTCAGTATTCCAGTCTTATCCGAATATTGATACAAGAAGCATCAAACTCGCATCAAAATATGATGTGATCATAAGGATAGCATTTAATTCTTCTAAACTGCCAATTATAATATCTGAAAGAGATGGCGCACCCATAATAGAGTTGCCTCTCGCTTTCGGACTTCCTTGGTATCTCACGACTACAAAGAACTGGTTTAAATTTATACATAGGAGATCGATCATAGGTTCTATTTTATTAAGACCAATTACGCATATCGCTAACTTTATAGTGGAAAAATTTGAAATCATGAGTCTATCAAGCTGTAATGTAGTAACTGTAAGCAGACTAGACGCACAAAGGATATCTAAGCACATTTTGAAACTACCAAATTACATTTTTCCAATGGTTTCCGTTTCGGATAGTCCGCCGCACTATGTGGAAAATTGCACTATAAAGATTCTATTCTATTCAACCAAAGGACTTGCCTCTGTAGTTGCCACGGAATACATTATAACAATAGCAAAAATATTGACTTCGTATTCGTTTTTAATTACGGGTAATCAGCCGGCGAAATGTAATAAGGGAACATTGCCTGAAAACGTCGAGATTTTTGGCTGGCTAGATGAGGAAAAGTTCGAGCAACTTGTAAAGTCGTCAAATATTATTATTATTCCTCTGATCCAAGGTAGCGGAGTGCAAACAAAGCTGATTAAAGCCATGTCGATGGGAAAGCCAATTATAACAACCTCAGCCGTAACGAAACCATTTGATGGGATAGAAAATGGAAAGCACCTGATAATTGAAGATGACCCATTTGCCTTTATGCAAAAAATTGTAGAAGTTGCTTCAGATAAAGGTAAAATGAAAATGCTAGGTGAGAACGCCTACAGATATTACAAAGATAATCTCAATAATAGAATCCTTGCAGAAAGATTTTTGCAGATTATTGGAAAGACGTTAAAAGATGGATAGGTAATTGCCAGTGATACGAACCCTTCAATGGCGTTTAGTTTTTAGGGAAAGTATTCGTATAAATATGTGGAAATTTGAAAAGGCATTTTGTAGATTTTTTATTGATATGTTAGTTGGCCTAATTACTGAGAGCAAATATTGAGTTCCAATGCGGAAAATACTCCTAATGGGATGGGTCGTGCTGTAATTCAAATCTCTGGTAAAAAATAACGTCAGTGAGACAGAGGATATCTGAACATCCAGGAGATTACGCAATTTAGGGGCCCTTATCAAAATGCTACTCTTTAATAGATTCAGGTCTTCCAAAAGTTCTTTAAGGTAAACGGTCATTTTTCTTCGCAATTGTACTATACCATCATTTTCCATGTTTTGCGAAATACCTTGGTTAAGACCTAACAATCTTGAAACAGTAAAGTTTGTACTATTGGATTCTGTGATGCGATATACTGTCAAGGGAGTTTTATCCATTGTCAGTACTTTTCCAGAAACTGCTGATGCACAGAAAATGAAACTGTCTACAGAATGTTGGACCTTCTTAAGAATTTCAAACTCATCAACTAATATTTCCCTTCGGAATGAGGTACAGCTTGAGTTGAAGTCGCCTCCGTTTTGTCTGAATTTTGATGTAGCTCTTGCTCCGCTGCCACCGTTCAAGATCATGTAGTCTCTCTTAAGGGCTCTCGGGTTGTAATTACTAATACAGTCATTCAGTGAATCAAGCGAAGTGAGCTTATCAGAAGTACATTCGACAAATCCATTATGAAGGTACACTAGCTCAACATTTGATAAAAATTTGTTTAATATATATTCGAGCTTGTTTGGAAGAAAAATATCATCATCATCTAGAAGGGATATAATATCTCCTGAACTGTTAACGATGCCATCGTACAGCATCTTTCCTTGGAACTTTTCGTCCGAGAATACTGAGACAATCGCATTTTCTTCGATTATACTGTCAATTTCCAAATCAAGAAAATTTTTAACTACAATAACTTCATAATTTAACCTAGAAAGTGTTTGATGAATGACGGAATTTATGGCATTAAGTATAAATTTTTTTCTATCGTACGCAGTTATTATCACTGAGACTTTCACAGTTGGAATGGAGACAATTCTAGGCATCTCCCTTTCTCCACGCTAGAATGAGTCCGGATTTTGAAAATATACTCTTTTGCCCTTTAGGAATCAATACATTAAATCCTGCATCTTGAAGGATTGACAGAATTGTGGTCGGGCCGAAATGAAACTCTATCTCTATTTGAGCGAATCTTCTGAGAACATTTGGAGTAATTTTTTCAAACACCTCATTTTCGCAGCCTTCACAATCCATTTTAAGGATGCCGTCTAATATTTCGTAATCCTTGACTAAGGTTTCAATACTCTTTACACTGATTATTTTGCCTTTCCCTTCTTTGGCAAT
Organism: Thermoplasmata archaeon; assembly: GCA_021835265.1. The sequence goes on along the minus strand of JAKBQK010000448.1, from coordinate 1,410 downwards.
TTCCCCTGCAACTGATTTTCTTTCAGAATCAACTTCCAAGAAACCATCGGTGGACCCGCATGCTGCATTTAAAAGTTCAACTTTCTCCTCTAAGGCGTTTAACAGTATGTTATCCTTTCCAGTTTTAAAAGCTTGAGGAAATGGTTCAAGTGCAATAACTTTCAGAGCACCTTTAAGAGCAAAATAGATGGCAGAATCACATATGTTAGCCCCAACATCAACAACCTTCTTGCCTTCTACTTCTAAATAGTTGTATATTTCCATGCCAAATACTTCGTGGATTCCTCCATCGTTTATGCCTCCCTTAAAGATTACCGGGGTCCTTTGAAACTTTAGCTCCACCAGGTCATTCTCTATGTCGAACTTAAATCTATAATAGATATACCATGGAATCCTCAATTCTTGGTGAGAATTAACTAGCGTTATCTCCCTTCCATCTTTCAATTTGCACTTTATGGGGAACCTATGGGTCATTTTTCTCAAAATAACTGTTGTGAAATTACTGTATGCTTGAATATAAACTACTAAATACTTACATAACTTTGGTCTCTCTATGTTGGCATTATATATCTCGTCTTCATTCCTAGTATTTCCCTGACGTATCATTTAAGATTAATATTCTACCTCTTATTAATTATTTTGCTGAACATTTGCAGCTGCGATCTTGCAATGTCCCATAAGTCATATTTATCTACTTCAATTTTCAATTCTCTTTGGATCATCTTTCTTTTTGCCTCGTCCTTAAGAATTTCCACTATTCGTTCAGCCAGCTCTTTAGGATTACCAATTTCAGCGACCAGCCGCTCAGCGCCCAAGTAGTTATACGCCTCAAGATCATATGTTACTGGAACTGCCCCAAAAGAGGCTGCTTCCATTACTGCAAGCCCCCATCCTTCCTCATAGCTCGGGGACACAAAGGTCTTGGATTGTTTTAAGATAATGATTTTATCGCTTTCAGAAACATACCCAAGAACCTTTACATTTTGGGTAAGGTTGAGCTTTGCAATCAACTTTTCAAACTTTGTCTTCATAGAATTTGGGAAGAAAGGGCCTCCTATAATCAGTATAGACTCTGGTAGCTGTAAAGTCACATATCTCCAGGCCTCAAGTAAATCTAACATTCCCTTTGACTTTGAAATTCTACCCACGTAGCAGCCATCGTATACTCTTTCTCCAGAAAGTGAATTTTGTTTATGCTTTACATACCCCTGGAGGGGGATAATCTCTTCCACACGCCATCCTATTCTTTCTGCCTCTTCGGGGTGATCCAATGATATTGCCATGTCTGCAATCTTACACAACAGTAAGGCAAAAGTTTGAAGTATATAATTAATCCCAACTCTAAGTATGCCACGCTTAAATGGATATTGCCATGGGGGCAAAGATAAGTGGTGATATGTGACTTTACAG